>JAPXRK010000212.1:0-1118 GCA_033813575.1 Synergistales bacterium | reverse complement strand
CCAGATGGTGGATTCGGAGCCCCTTTTCGAAACAACACTTGCGGGCTTGCTGAAGGACATGTCCCTGAAAAGGGTCGAATTGACAGGGAGGAAATAATCAATGGGAGAGTCGAAATCTTTTCCCCTTCCGGTGGTTTTCTGCTTCCTGCTCTGCGGGGACAGGGTGCTTCTCTTCAGGAGGATGACTCCTCCGTGGAGCGGTTCGGTGACTGTCCCCGGCGGCAGGAAGGAACGGGGGGAAACGGCCGGGGAAGCCTGCATCCGGGAAATGGAAGAAGAGACCGGGTACCGGCTGAAGACGGTGAAGCTGAGAGGGATCGCCCACATTGTCTCGGGGGAAACCGAGGCCACCGGGTATTATTTTTCGTCCAGGGATTTTGAAGGCGATCTGAAGGAGAGCGGTGAGGGAACGCCTTTCTGGTGCGGCATGAAGGAGAGCTATTCCGTCGGGGGAGTGAACCCCTTTTATTCTCTTCTTGCGCCGGTGATCCTTGACGAATCGTCTCCCCTTTTCGAGGCCAAGATAGCCTCAGACGGGAAGGGGATCCTCCGGTCGTCCTTTTCGCTTGCGGAAACGGGGTGTTTCGTACAGGGAGCATCAATGAGGTGATGGAGATGTTGAAAAAGGTTTTTCCGGCAGGGGCAATGTTTCTGCTGCTCTTGTTTTCTCCGGGGCCCGGATCCGGGGAAGAGACGCATGAGTCTCTGTTCACACGGTATTTCGAGGGAAAGGTCAATGCCGGATCAGTGCTGTCGGTCCTGTCTGCCGACGAGGAGAGCCTTCGGAGGGGAAACATTCCCTCCCTTACCGTATGCATCGAGAATGCAGTCGTCGAGGGAGTGACCTATGACAGGCTTCTTCTCGTGCTGACCGATGTGTATTTTACCGTTGACGGTGAGGGAGCCCGGATCCATTCCTATTCAGAGAGCCGCCTTTCGGGGAGTATCCTGAAAAAGGATTTTCTCGCCGGCCTGAAGAAGAACATGCCCCATTACGCGGTCTCGGAACTTGACCTGAAGGATGGCAGAGTGATGATGAAGGGTGTTTACGAGAGAAAGGGACTATTCAAGCTTCGGGCGCTGATCCGCCTTACGGGGCAGTATGTCGTGGGAAAGGA
>JAPXRK010000211.1:0-3712 GCA_033813575.1 Synergistales bacterium | reverse complement strand
CCCGATTCCTGCCTGGAGACGTTTTTCTCTACATCCACTTCTGCGGCTTTCCGAACAGGGCGGCTGAAGCAGCCCTCAAGGCCATTCCCGTGACAGACCGCCCGTTTATTTTCGAAGACTGCGTCCACGCTCTTTTCACACCGGGTGTGGGGATGTTCGGCGATTTTATTCTTTACAGCTTCCGAAAATTCCTTCCGGTACCGGACGGCGGACTTCTCATCTCCCGTTTCCCTCTTGACACAAAACTCGAACCTCCCATGGAATTCTTCGTCTCCTGCAAAGTACTCGGAAGCCTGACCGGAGACTGCTCACGACTCCGAAGAGGTGAGGATCTGCTCGATGGAGACGATGAAGCCCGGGCTCCGTCGGAAATGGGACGTTTCCTGCTGGAAAGGACGGAATGGGAGTCCATTCCCTCGAGAAGAAGACACAATGCCGCCAGGCTTTCAGACCTTCTCGGCATCTCCCTTCCGGGCGGCGGGGAAAGCGTTCCCCTCGGGGTCCCTTTCCGCATGGAAAAGGGAAAGGATGAACTCGAACGGAGGCTTCGTGCGGCAGGATTTGAACCGCCATTGTCCTGGGACTGCCCTCCGGGCGCCCCTGATGATGAAGCGTCACGGACGGTTGTCCTTCCATGCGGTGAAGAGCTGGAGGAGGCTGATCTGCGTGAGATCTCGGCAATATGCGGAACAGACAATAGCGGAACAATAGCGGAACAGATGATTGACAATTCTCTACGCACAGGATATCCTGAATTCGGATCTCTTGGTTGAGCTTGGCCGAGCAGCTAATATATTTTTTCACAAAATAGTATATAGACTTCAAAAACCAAAAGACACCCGAATCAAGCTCAAACAGGCAAGATTCCAATCGGCTTCAATGATCCACAATTATCCATAAAACTCTTTTTAAGGAGGAAAATGGCATATGAGAAAATCGAAATGGGTTATGGGGGTTCTCGTGGTTCTTGCCTGTGTTATGGTCGGAGGTGCGGCTTTCGCCGCGTACCCGGCAAAGCAGATCACCGTTCTTCAGGGATTCAAGCCGGGCGGCGGAAGCGACACCCTCGCGCAGCTGACCCAGCCGTACCTTGAGAAAGTCATCGGACAGTCATTCATTAACCAGTACATTCCCGGAGCAACTGGTGCCATCGCATGGACCCAGCTTGCTAAGACCTCGAAAAAAGACGGCTACACGATCAGCATCACCAACACGCCCATGCTCCAGACGAACTACATCATGACCCCTGAGATCACCTACAATATTTCAGAACTTGAACCGCTTGCGAATGTCGTTACTGACCCGGGCATCATCGTGGTGGGGAAGGACAGCCCGTACAAGACCGTGCAGGATTTCCTCCAGGCCGTTAAGGACAACCCCGGAAAAATTACCGTCGGGAATTCCGGTGTGGGCGGAGATGACTTCTTCACGACCCTCATTGTTGAAAAAGCTACCGGCCTGAAATTCCAGATGATACCCTTTGAGGGAGACGGTCCCTCCTGGCAGGCAGCAATGGGCGGGAAAATAGACGCGAGCTTCAACAACCTGGGAATCACCTATCCCCAGATAAAGGCAGGGAACCTCGTTCCCCTGGCCCTTTTCGCGGAAAAACGCTACGAACTGCTCCCCGATGTTCCTACTCTTAAAGAGCTTGGATTTAATGTCGTATCCGGTTCTTCACGAGGCTACAGCGCGCCGAAGGGAATTCCCGAGGAAGCCAAAAACGCTCTCGTTGAGGCATTCAGGAAAATGGCGGAGATGCCTGAATTCGTGAAAGCCTGCAACGACAGGGCATCTATAATCGACATGAAGTTCGGAGACGAATACAAGGCAATGCTCGAGGAACAGGAAACCATATTCAAAGGGATATGGGAGGAAGTCAGGGACCAGTATCAGAAGAAGTAATTTTTTCTTCGCCGATTCGGAGGCGCCGCGCTGATTGCCGCGGCGCCTTTTTCCAAACAGCTACGGTCGCCACAAGGGGCACTGACGGCACCCCGCCGGAACCGCCCCTTTTCTTCTACCCCGGCTCGAAGCAATACCCGGGCAGGGAAAAAAGCCACAGGAGGTAACTGATTTGGAACATGTACTGAAGCATTCCCTCTTTGCCGCTTTTACCGTTATTATAGGAGCCTACTTCTATTTCAAAGGATCCACCATGCCTTCCAGCGCGGCACTTTTTCCCCAGATAGTCGCGGGACTGATTTTTATCCTCTCAGGAGCGATGGTGCTGCAGTCGGTAAGGGATGTGAAAAACGGGACAGGGGAGCCAGCCGGGGACACTTCCGCCCAGCAGAAGATCCACGTGCCGAGAGTGATCCTGTACACCCTTTCCATAGCAGTGTACATTTACCTTATTCCCCGCATCGGGTACTTTATCGCCACCCCTCTTTTCATGGTCGTTTCATACCTGTATCTCAAGGCCGCCGGATTCGTCAGGGCCATGCTCATCAGCCTCGGCTTTTCGGTATTCATATACTTCCTCTTCGTCTGGTTCCTGAAGCTTCCCATTCCCATGGGACTCCTGGAACGGTTCTTCGAAGTCTAGAGAGGCTGGTGTCATTTCATGATCGTAGATAATATTCTTCTCGGGCTTTCATCTGTGTTTACCGGCTACAACATGCTTGCGGTCGCCGCCGGCACAGGCCTGGGACTTGTTGTGGGGGCAATGCCGGGGCTTTCTGCCACCATGGCCATAGCCCTGCTCGTCCCCGTGACCTTTGTCATGCGCCCGGAAACCGGCATCAGCATGCTGGCGTCCATTTACATGGGAGCCATGTACGGCGGATCCATTGCGGCAATACTCGTCCGCACCCCCGGCACTCCTGCCGCCGCGGCGACCATTCTGGACGGGTACCCCATGGCCCAGAGGGGGGAAGCAGGCAGGGCCCTCGGCATCTCCCTTACGGCTTCCTTCGTGGGAGGACTCATCAGCACCCTGTTCCTGCTGACAATTGCCCCGGTTCTCGGGGGCATTGCGGTCATGTTCGGCCCTGTGGAGCTCTTCTCCGTGGCGGTCCTCGGCATGACCATAATAGGCTCCCTTTCACAGGGCTCGCCCATAAAAGGACTCCTTGCAGGCGCTTTGGGGCTTCTTTTTTCCACCGTCGGCATGGATTCCATTACGGGAATTCCACGGTTCACCCTCGGGAATATCAACCTTTTTTCCGGAATCCCCTTTACGGTGGCCCTCATCGGCCTTTTCTCAATACCCCAGGCAATACGGCTCATCGAGAGGGACGAAGGAGCTGTGGAGCGGATCAGTTCCATAAAGGACAGGATCATGCTGCCCTGGAAGGAAATCCGGCCCCTGGTTCCGACCTTTATCCGTTCCTCTCTCATAGGGGTTTTCACGGGGATAATCCCGGGGACGGGCGGCGACACGGCATGCTGGTTCGCCTACAACGAGGCGAAGCGGTTCTCCGATGACAAGGAGTCCTTCGGAAAGGGAAGCCCCTACGGTATCGCGGCCCCGGAGGCGGCAAACAACGCCGTGGTGGGCGGAGCCCTCATTCCCACTATTTCCCTGGGCATTCCCGGCAGTTCCTCAACGGCAGTTCTCCTGGGAGGACTTATGATCCACGGCATCATGCCGGGACCCACGCTGATGACCGAATATGCGGGAGTAACCTACACCCTTCTCTGGGCCATTCTTCTCTCGAACTTCTTCATGCTGGCCGAGGGGATAGCGTTCACGAAGGCGTGCATTTTC
>JAPXRK010000210.1:0-3724 GCA_033813575.1 Synergistales bacterium | reverse complement strand
CATCCCGGGTGCGGCGAGGATCGCCGCGCCCTTTTTGTCCGGAGGCATTTTTACGTGAGCGCAGACCGTCATCTTCTCGGAACCCAGAGCATCGGGAGGCTTCTTTTCAGGCTTTCCCTTCCTTCAGCCGTCGGCATGATCGTCATGTCGTCCTATAACGTGGTGGATGCCATTTTCATCGGCCGGGGCGTCGGTTCCCCCGGGCTGGCGGCTGTGGCCATCTGCTTCCCCCTGCAGCTGCTTGCAGGGGCCCTGGCCGTCATGGCCGGCGCGGGAGGAGCGTCCATTATTTCCCGCAGCCTCGGCGCAGGAGACCTGAAGAGAGCACGGAAGGCCTTCGGCACCACCGTGTCCTTCGCCTCCGGCATCGGCATCGTCGTTTCCCTCCTCGTTCTGGTCTTTCTCGAAAAGGTCCTCCGGCTCTTCGGCGCCACCGAGGCCATTCTCCCCCACGCGGAAGCCTATCTTTCCGTGATCCTTTTCGGCATCCCCCTCCAGATGTTCGCCATGGTGGGAAACCATACCGCCCGAGCGGAGGGCAGGGCCAGGATCGCCATGACCTCGATGCTGATCTCCGCCATACTGAACATGATCCTCGACCCCGTGTTCATTTTCGGCTTCGGCTGGGGTATGCGGGGAGCCGCCGTGGCCACGGTGCTCTCCCAGATGGTGATGTTCCTGTGGATTTTCGGCTATTTTTACAAGGGAAAAAGCGCCCTTTCTCTCGGCAGGGAGTACCTTGTCCCGTCGGCAGGGCTGCTTCGGGAAATCGTGGCGGTGGGGTCGTCGGAGTTCGTCCGCATGGCTGCGGGCAGCTTCTCCATCGTCCTCATCAACGGGGCCCTCGTCCACTGGGGCGGGGATCTTCACGTGGCCGTCTACGGGGTCATCAACAGGGCCCTTTCCTTTTTCTTCATGCCCCTCATGGGCATAGCCCAGGGTTTCCAGCCCATCCTGGGCTACAACTACGGAGCGGGAAACCTTGACAGGGCCCGCCGGGTCATTCGCCTCGCGGTGACAGCATCCACCGCCCTCGCCCTCATCGGCTTCACCACCGCGCAGGTCTTTCCCCGGGAGATCTTCCGGCTGTTCTCCGGCGACCAGGCCCTCATCTCCGAAGGAATCCGGGCGATGAGCCTCATCTCCATGGCCTTCTTCCTCATCGGCTTCCAGATCACGGGGTCTGCCATGTTCCAGGCTCTGGGAAAGGCGCGGCCAGCCTTCCTTCTCTCCCTGTCCCGGCAGGTGCTCCTGCTCATTCCCCTCGTGCTGGTCCTTCCCGGCTTCCTCGGCACAAGGGGAGTCTGGATCTCCTTTCCTCTCGCGGACACAGGTTCCTTCCTGCTGACCCTCTTCCTGTTCAGGAAGGAACTCCGGAACCTGTCCGTTTCCGGGCCCGTCGGCGACGACTGACCCGGTTTCCGGGGGACCCCCCCGTTGTCTTCAGCTTTCTTTTTTCTCGCAGTACAGTCCCGCCGCTTTTTCGGCGGACACGGTGATCCCCCGGATGAGGGCTGAGCTGAAGCCTTCGTGCTCCATCCGGTTGAGACCGGAAATGGTGCAGCCCTTGGGGGTGGTCACCTTGTCGATTTCATTTTCGGGGTGGCTCCCGCTCACGGAAAGGAGACATGCGGCGCCCTTGGCCGTCTGGACAGCCATGGCCAGGGAGTTCCTGGCCGACAGGCCGATCTCGATCCCGCCCTGGGAGGCCGCGCGGATGGCCCGGAGGAAAAAGGCAATGCCGCAGGCGCCCAAAGCGGTGGCGGCGATCATGTCCTCTTCCCGGATCCGGAGGGTCTTCCCCACGTCGTTGAAGATCCGCCTGGCCATCTCAAGCGCCCGGTCGTCGGGGCCGTTGGAGGCCAGGCAGGTCATGGATTCCCGGACGGCGATGGCCGTGTTGGGCATGGCCCTGGCGATGCGCAGGGGTTTCCCGATGACCTCCTCGATTCTTTTGATGGCAAGCCCCGTGACCACGGAGATGAGGATATGGCGGTCAAAATCCAGCGCCGGGGCAATTTCCTGGAGGAGAGTGTCCACCCTTTGGGGTTCCACGGCCACGATCACCACGTCCGCTCCTTTCACCGCCGCCGGGTTGTCGCTGGTCACCTCGAAGCCCATGGCCTTGTACTCCTCCAGGAGGTGGGTCCGCCTCCGGGTGAGGGTGATCATTCCCGGGGTGAAATTCCCGGCCTGGGCCAGGCCCCTGGCGATGCTCGTACCGATGTTCCCGGCCCCGAGAATGGCAATCCGTACCGTGTTTTCCATTTCTGTTTGAACCTCCCTTAAATTTGCGGACATCATCGGGAGATCCGGTGAGCCGTAATTTTTCAGCGGACAGTATATCAAAGGAACCCCCTGTTGAAAAGCCGGGGCCAGCGGATACCGCCGGCATTCCCCCCCGCTCTCCGATGCCCGTCACTCCCTGAAGGGCAAAGCCTTCCGCAGGTATTCCTCCCGGGCCGCTTCCCGAAGGTTCCCGTCGGAGAGGAGATCCCAGCCGGTGAGGGCAAGGCCCCCGGCGGCGAGAAGCACAACCTCGTCGCCCCTGGGGGAGACGGCGGCCTCCCGGAATTCCGCCGTGTGCCCGGCCACGGAAGCGTCCGTTATGGCGAGGTACTCGTGGATGGTGGGAAGCTCCAGGGAAACGTTCCCCACGTCCGACGACCCGAACCGCTCCCGGGGGTCGGGATATTCCATGGTCTCACCGAGGGACTCCATGTTTCTCTTGAAAGCCTCGCCCATGGCGCTGTTGGGATACCGCTCGGCATACACGGGCTCCTCCTCCAGGAGAAAGGACGCCCCCGTGACCATGGCCGCAGCCTCGGCGACCCGGTTCAGGTCCCGGTACATAGCGAGGAGCTCCTTCTTCGTGGACGCCCGGACGGTAAAGCAGGCCTCGGCGAGGTCGGGGATGACGTTGGAGGCCGTGCCGCCCCTGGTGATGATGCCGTTGATCTTGGCGGAGTTGGGCCAGGTCTGCCGGAGGGTGTCGATACCGTTGAAGAAGGCGATGAGGGATGTGAGGGCGTTCACTCCCTTGTCGGGGACGGCGGAGTGGGCCGCCCTTCCAAGGAACTCGATTCTCACGCTCTGGGCGGCAAGGCCGCCCCTGCCGATGAGATTCTTCGTGTTGGGGTGCACCATGAGGGCGAAATCCACACCGGCGAAGCATCCCCGCTCCACCATGAAGATTTTTCCCCCTCCCTCCTCCTCGCCGGGAGTTCCGATCACCTGGACTTCTCCGGCCATATCCCCCAGGACGGATCCCAGGGCGATCCCGGCACCCACGGAGGACGCGGCGATGATGTTGTGGCCGCAGGCGTGCCCGAGGCCCTTCAGGGCGTCGTACTCCGAGAGGAAGGCCACGGCGGGCCCTCCGTCCCGTCCCTTCTTCACCGCCCGGAAGGCGGTTTCCATGGCGCAGAAGGGCATTTCCACGGTGAAGCCGTGCCGTTCGAGCAGCTCCTTCTGCCACAGGGCCGCCCTGCGCTCCTCGAAGGCCGTCTCGGGGCATCCGTGGATGTCGTGGCTCAGCTGCAGCAGATCCTGCCGTATTTCTTCAACCCGTTGTTTGATGCGATCTTTCATGAAAGGAATCTCCCCTTCGTTCGAAAAAAGGCAGGCCGGCGGCGCTGGGCCCCGGCCTGCCTGAAACTGTCCGTCTTCGGAAGTCCGGCTTATTTCACGTCCATGTCGTAGGCAAGGATGGACTTGTCCGACC
>JAPXRK010000209.1:0-3753 GCA_033813575.1 Synergistales bacterium | reverse complement strand
GCCCTCCTCGCCGAGAAATGGGGGCAATGGGACGAGATGGAGCCCCTGTGCACGGAGCCCCTGCTGAAAAAGATGCTGTCCCTCCTGAAAAAAAAAGGACGGGAAGGGATTCTTTCCTGTCTCAGGCTTATTCCCGGCGAGGAGATGGGGATGTACTTCTCGGCCTATACCAGTTTTCTCTGGAACGAAACCCTCTCCCGGTTCCTCCAGGGAGAGGACGGAGAGCTTTTCCCCCTGGAGCTCAGGACAGGTCCCGTTTTCCAGTATACGGAACTTCCCGGGGACCTTCTGCAGAGGCTCATGACAGATCCGCTTCCTGTCGCCGGGCCCGATATGCCTGCCCTTTCCCCGGATTATAACGGCGTTTTCTCCCGGCTGCTGGCGGAACGGGGAGTTCGGCTGTCGAAATTCCGGCTGAAAGAGATCTCCCAGGCCTATTTCGCTTCTTTCCCGAGGCAGTGCGCCGTGCTGCCGGAGGACATGGAATGGAAAAGGGAAGAGGACGGCCTCTTCCCCGGGAAAGTCGCCCTTCGGCTCCGGTTCTTCCTGCCGAGGGGGAGTTATGCCACCATGCTGCTGAAGTCGGCGGGGAGGGTTCAGGAACCCCGGACGTAGCGGAGGAGGATCCCCTCGAAGGGTTTCGGAGGGGTCCGGGTGGAGAGTCTGAGTTTCTGGTCGTCCACCGAGAGCACCGCGAGGGTCACCGGGAAGGGAAAGTCCCGGATGTCCACCACGGGCTGGATGTCCCGTATGGCCTGCCTGACCGCGTCGGTCTGCTCGTCGTGGTTGATCTTCAGTTCCACGTTTTTCAGCCAGAGTTCCTTGCCCTTTCGAATTTCCAGCCCCGTCTTCACCTCCGCCAGGAGAGTGAGGCCGGGGTTTTTCACGTGGTAGTACCCCCTGGCGCCGATGATTCCAGGCCTGAGGTCCACGGAAATTTTGTTCCAGTCGTTTCCGGCGTACTCGCTGAGGGCGGCGTTGATGTCCTTTTCGAGGATGACCGCCTCGAGATTGCTCCGGAGGACATTTTTGACCACGATGGGATCCTTCGCCTTCGGGTCCCATTTCGACGGGGGATTCAACTCCACGAAGGACGCTTCGAGGGCCAGCTTTTCCACCCGGAATCCGCCGATAGAGGCTCCCTTCACAAGGAAATGGATGTTGCGGACATTCCCCTGCTCGTCGGGCTCTTCGTCCATTCGGAGTTCAAGCACCTCGGGATTCGTCAGGGAGACGAGAAGGGAAAGGAGCTTTTCTCCGTTGGTCCCGGGGGTGAAGCTGCCCGTGAATTCCCTTTTCGGTGCGGCAGGGGAAGAGGTGCTCAGCAGCAGGATGCACAGCAACGCAGTCAGTAGTTTACGCACGATGATCCCTCCTGTTGGTTGTGGGTGGTGTTCCCCAAAGTATAGCATCGGCACGGAAAAGGCCGTATCAGGCCGTTCCCCGCCCGATGGAATAATAGACGAAACCCTGCCGCTTCATCTCCGCCGGGGAGTACTGGTTCCGGCCGTCGAAGATCACGGGGGAAGCGAGAAGGGATCGTATCTTCCTGAAATCGGGCTGCTTGTAGATGTCCCATTCGGTCACCAGGACCAGGGCGTCGGCGCCGTTGACGGCGTCGTACTGGTTGTTGACGTAGAGAACACCCTGAAGGTCTCCCAGGGCGTCCCTGGTTTCGTCCATGGCCTTCGGGTCATGGGCCTGGACCCTGGCCCCGGCGGCGGTGAGATCGGCGATGAGGGCCTGGGCGGGCGCCTCCCGGACGTCCGACGTCTTCGGCTTGAAGGAGAGCCCCCAGATGCCGATGGTCTTTCCCTTCAGGCAGCCGAAGTGGCGGAGGAGCTTGCCGAAGAGGACGTGCTTCTGCCGCTCGTTGACATCCTCCACGGCCTGGAGGATCTGCATTTCCAGCCCCTCCTTCCGGGCGAATTCCTTCAGGGCCCGGACGTCCTTCGGGAAGCATGATCCGCCGAAGCCGCAGCCTGCGTTGAGAAAGGCATACCCGATGCGGGCGTCGGACCCCATGCCCATCCTGACCTTCTCCACGTCGGCGCCGAGCCGCTCGCACACCGCGGATATCTCGTTCATGAAGGAGATCCTGGTGGCGAGCATGGCGTTGGCGGCGTACTTTGTCATTTCCGACGAGCGGATGTCCATGAAAATGACCTTTTCAGGAGGAAGGAAGCTGTAGAGCTCCTTCATTATTTCGGCGGACCGGTCGCAGTCCACGCCCACCACCACCCTGTCCGGTTCCAGGAAGTCCCGCACGGCGGCGCCCTCCCGGAGGAATTCCGGGTTCGATGCCACGTCGAAGGGGATGTCCTCCCCCCGCTTCCCGAGCTCGGCGGCCACGGTCTGCCGGACGAAGTCGCAGGTGCTCACCGGAACGGTGGACTTGACCACCACGAGTTTGTAGTCCTTCATGGAACGGCCGATGGTTTCCGCCACGGACCTGACTGCCGAGAGATCCGCGTTCCCGTCCTCGAGGGAGGGAGTGCCCACGGTGATGAAGCACATGAGGGCGTCGTCCAGGGCGGAGGGCAGGTCGGTGGAGAAGGAGAGCCGCCCCGCCTCCAGGTTGTTCCGGATGATTTCCTCGAGCCCCGGCTCGAAAAAGGGGACGGTCCCCCTGGAGAGAGCCTCGATTTTTTTGGCGTTTGTATCGACGCAGACCACGTCGTTTCCGAATTTCGCCAGGCAGACGCCGGTCACCAGGCCGACGTAGCCCGTACCCACCACTGCGAGTTTCATTCTGTGCCCTCCTCCCGGGCGCACTTCTGGACGGCCACCGTTCCGGACCGTCCGGGAAGCTCGCCGGCGACCACGTCGCACACGTGGACGAGCGGTTTCCGGACGGAGATGTCGAAGGCGACGTCGTAGAGCGTGCGGAACGTAACTCCCCGTTCCGCGCACCGATCGAGGAGCTGCTCGAGTATGGGGCCCTGGGCCCGGCCCTCCATCTCGGCGTGGATGGTATGGACGTTGAGGCCGGGCTGGATCTGGTCGAGGTAGAAATCGACGATCCGGTCCCCGGGGATGTCTTCTCGGCCGTAGACTTCGTCCAGCGTGGGCAGGGTGGTGGGAATCTGCAGCGTCTTGAACGTTCTTCCTCCCATGCGGGGCCGGAAGGCGTAGCCCGATCCGCGGATGTCGCTGCAGTAGTCGAAGCCAAGCTCATCCTGGACGGCCAGGCTTTCCGGGGTGACCTGCCAGCCGGGGGCGGCGCAGCTTTTTGCCTTCCGGGAAGCGTAGCGCTCGAAGAGGTCCATGGACTTCCGGAAATCCTCCCGGATCTGCTCCTCGGTGAGCCGGGGAAGCAGGTCCTGCCACTTCACGTGGTCCCAGCAGTGGATGCCGCAGTCGTGCCCTTCCTCCACCGCCCGGATGAAGACTCCCGGTTCGGTCTGGACGATGAGGGGGGCCGGGAGCAGGGTGCCGTAGAGAAGGGTGCGGAATCCGTAGGTGGACGGCGCCTTTGTCCGGAGCATCTTCTTGACGAATCCTTTCCGGAAGATGCGCCGGATGGCTTTGCCCGAGTTGTCCGGCCCGAAGGAAAAGAAAAAGGACGCCTTGATCTTCCGGGTGCGGAAAATTTCGAGCAGCCTCGGGACTCCCTCGCGGTACCCTTTGAGGGTGTCCACGTCAGTCTTGAGAACGAGAATGGTTTCCGTTTCCGTCACGGATTATCCCTCCTGTCTACCCTTCGACGTAACTGAGGATGGTCCGCTCCACGGCCTCCCGGAGGGGGATTTT
>JAPXRK010000208.1:0-3761 GCA_033813575.1 Synergistales bacterium | reverse complement strand
TCAGGTCGGGCCGGCAGGGCAAGCCGTTCTACCGGGCCATGTGGCGCGCGCTGACCGAGAAGGGCTACTGGCAGGGGGAGATGTGGAACCGCCACAAGAACGGCGAGGCCTACCCTGTATGGATCACAGTGACCTCTGTAAAAGACGGCCAGGGGGTAACGACCCATTACGCGGCAATGATGACCCATATCGGGGCTTTCAAGGACGAGCAGCTCCGGCTGGGGCACCTCGCCAGCCATGATCTGCTAACAGGACTTCCCAACCGTATGCTCCTTCTCGACAGGCTTGAGATGGCCTTGGCAAGGGCTAAGCGGGATGGATCCCTCGTGGCGGTCATCTTCATCGATCTCGACGGTTTCAAGGAAGTGAATGATGTCTATGGCCACGAGACAGGGGATATTCTTCTTTCCTCCGTGGCTGAGAGGTTATCCGCCAGTATCCGGGAACAGGACACTGCAGCCCGGTACGGCGGCGACGAATTCGTCATCGTTCTGGACGGGATTCCGGGCATAGAAGACGCGAACACGGCTTTTCACAGGATTTCCCTGGCTTTCTGTGTTCCCTTTGATGTAAGGGGCATGGCCCTTTCCATCGGGGGGAGCATGGGCATGTCTCTTTTCCCCATGGACGGGAATGATGCCGGGGAGCTTCTGTCGAAAGCTGATATGAGGATGTACAGCGAAAAGAGTAAGAATAAAACGGGCTCCGGAGGAGTTGCCGGCGAAACCGGGGCTCGGGTATCCCCTACCCGAGGGACCGGAGGAGTTTTGCCTGGGAAATAAGGAAGTAGCGCTGCAGTGCACTCCAGTTCGTCTCACGGAGCATGACCGGCCAGGGATCTTTCTCGGCGTCGTCGAAGAAGCTCAGGCTTTTCACCATGTGGTAGAGGTTGAGCTTCGTCCCGGGGAATTTGCGGGGAAGAAGGAGGAAAAGCTCTTCCAGTGATATGCCCTGGAGGAACAGTTCGTAGATGTCCAGAAAATCCTTTTTTGCTCCCCGGTCTGAGAGTGCTGCCCATTTCATCAGCCCCGTGTCCCTGGGGGACGACATGAAAAGGCCGGGCAGTTCGGAGGGCTGTTCCAAAGGATCGAGAAGGGGATTGGGATAGTGAAGCCAGGTCACCCGTATGCCGTCGATCCATCCATGGAACGTTCCTGCGCGGGTTTCGGCTACTGTTACCCTGCCGAAGGGCGCAAGAAGGGAGGGGAGTTTTCCGGGATCGAACGTTCCCGGGAGAAACCAGTCGAAGTCCTCGGACTGGCGGTGTCCGTACATGAGGGCGAGGGCAGTCCCGCCGGCGAGATATGCCCCCTGGAGCGGGGGCCGGGTGCAGAATCGCTTCAGAAGAGATTGTCTGGGTTTGTCGAGAACATCCCAAAACATTTCATTTCCTCCTCTTTCAGCCCGAAATAGTTCTGCCAGCACCGGGCAGTCTTCCTGCTCAACCGGCGGCTGGAGGAGACCACCGAACGGATTTCTTCCTCAGCAACGTTTTTCAGAAGCCACGTGAGCTGTTCCTCGTTTCCGAGGTTCAGCACCCGTTCAATGATCGCGGTCCTGTTTCGCTGAAAGTCGACGCAATTCCAGTCAGCGTCCCAGAAAAGGGGGCGCAGCATTTCGGGCAGACGGCTGCATTTTTCGGCTGTTTCGAACGCTGTTCCGCTCATAATGGCCATATTATACCGCCTTCTTTCGCTCCGTGTCCTTAGTTTCACCTGCAGAGGTTCAGCGACTGGAGAAGGGACGTGCAGTAGCGTTCCACATCCTCCGCCGTGGGAAGAGAAAGAACCTTTTCGGCTGCCTGTTCCAGGTCGCTTTTCCGCAGGTTCCGGATGATCCACCGGGCCTGGAGGATCGATGAGGCGGTCATGCTGAACTCCTTGAGTCCCATGCCGAGAAGGACGGGTATCAGTTTCGGGTCTCCGGCGGATTCTCCGCACATGCCGACCCAGATGCCCGCCTCGCGGCCGTTGTCGATGACCGTCTTTATGAGGCGCAGCACGGCGGGGTGGAACTGGGAGTACAGGTGGGAGAGTTTTTCATTGCCCCGGTCCACGGCCACAGTGTACTGAATGAGGTCATTGGTGCCGATGCTGAAGAAATCCACTTCTTTTGCGAAATAGTCCGAGAGGATCGCCGCCGAGGGCACCTCCACCATGATCCCCGATTGCACGGACTCGTCGAAGGGGATCCCTTCCTTTCTGAGTTCTTCCTTGGTTTCTTCGAGAATTTTCTTTGCCGCCCGAAGTTCCTCCAGGCTCGATATCATGGGAAAGAGGATACGGACGCATCCGAAGACGCTGGCCCTGAGGATGGCCCGAAGCTGGACCTTGAAGATCTCCTGCCTGTCGAGACAGAGGCGGATCGCGCGGTAGCCGAGGAAGGGGTTTTCCTCCTCGGGAATGGCGAGATAGTCCAGTTTTTTATCTCCCCCGATATCCAGGGTCCTGATGATCACCGGGCGTCCCTCCATGGCCTCGACCACGTTTTTGTAGTCCTCGAACTGGAGGTCCTCCGGGGGCAGCAGGGAACTGTCAAGGTAGAGGAATTCCGTGCGGTACAGGCCGATGGCCTCGCCGTCATTCTTGAAGACATCGTCGAGGTCTTTCGGAGAAGCCACGTTTGCGGCGAGTTCGATCTCTACACCGTCCAGGGTCACGGTGCTCATTCCGCGGATCTCCGACAGGCTTTTCTTGAAACACTCGTACTTCTCCAGAAGATCCTCGTAGCGGGCGACAGTCTCATCGTCGGGATTGATGAAGACCTGCCCCGTTTCTCCGTCCACGATGATGAGATCGCCGTTTTCCACGTAGTCGAGTATCTCCCTGACCCCCATGACAGCGGGAATCTCCAGTGTCCTTGCGAGGATGGCGGAGTGAGACGATTTTCCCCCCGTTTCCGAGACGATTCCGAGAGTGTTCTCCCTGTCGAGCTGGGAGATGTCCGATGGGGTTATCTCCCTTGCCACCACCACGGATTTTTCCCGGAGATTTGACAGGTCTACCCCTCCCACCTGGAGCAGGAGCTTGAGTACGCGGTCGGAGATGTCCTTCACGTCGTCCGACCTGGCCTTCATGTAATCATTCCCCATGCTTTCAAAGATCTGTATGAGGCTGTCGGCCACAGTTTTAACCGCCCATTCTGCGTTGACGCTCTCGTCGAGGATCATTCGCTCGATCTGGCCTACGAAATCAGGGTCTCTCAGCATAAGGCCGTGGGACTTGAAGATCGCCGCCTCTCCGGGGCCTACCGTCTCCAGCACCCGGGAATAGGTCTCCCGGATCTGCTCTCCCGCAAATTCCATGGCGGTTCGGAAGCGCCCGATTTCCCTTTCGGGCTCCTCGACGAATTCCCTAAGGATGTCGATCTGTTCCTTCCAGTGGATAACAACCCTGCCCACGGCAATGCCCGGGGACGCCCCGATTCCCTTCATGATGGTCACCACCTGCCTGTATTTGCTGATATCTTATCAGTATACCTGTAAATTGCTGTTTTTGGTGGAAAAGAACGCTCGCTTCCAGAGTATTGTTCTAAATGGTCCCTCATGGAAGCAATCAATGATAAAGATTATCATTGTCGATATCGGGAAAGTATGGTAGTATTCAGAAGCCTGCATGTCAGGCTTCCTCCGAGCCGCACCCCCTCCCGGTTTTCCCTGGGGGCCGGCCGATGGGTTTTTCCGGAAACGGAATGGCCTCCCGCGTTCGGAAAGGAGGAGCGGCCGTCGTCATTACGCCGGGGACCGTCTCCTTGTTTTGAGG
>JAPXRK010000207.1:0-3784 GCA_033813575.1 Synergistales bacterium | reverse complement strand
AAGTGTTGTGCGCCCTGGTTCTGGCAGTGTCCCTGGCGGGAGCCGCCGCTGCCGAGAATTTTACCCTGAAGCTGGCCAACGCCGGACCGGCGGACCCGGAGGACCGGACGGTCATCGCCGTGGAGCTGTTCAAGAACCACGTGCAGAACAAAACCGGCGGATCGGTCACAATTGAGGTGTTCCACGCCTCCCAGCTCGGCAACGAAAAGGAGATCCTTGAAGGGCTGAAGATGGGGACCATCGAACTCGGCACCATCACCACGGGGCCCGTTCCCACCCTGTTCAAGCCCATCATGGTGTTCGACATCCCCTATCTCTTCCCGAACCAGGTCGTGGCGTGGGAAGTCCTTGACGGACCCTTCGGCAGGAAGCTCATGGAGGAGATGCGGAAGGCTACGGGTATCCGCACCCTCGCCGTCAGCGAGAACGGCTACCGGCACTTTGTCACCAGCGAGAAGCAGATCAAGTCCGTGGCGGACATGAAGGGCCTGAAGATCAGGACCATGGAAAATCCAGCCCACATGAAGATGGTGGAGGCCCTCGGCGCATCCCCCACCCCCGTGGCCTTCGGCGAGCTCTACATGGCCCTTCAGCAGGGGGTTGTCGACGGCTGCGAGCTTCCCATGACCCTGACGAACAACGGCAAGTACTACGAGGTGCAGAAGCACACCATCCTTGACGGCCACCTGTACAATCCACTGATCATGTTCGTCAACGACAAGGTGTGGGGGAAGCTCTCCGAGGACCAGAAGGCCGCCCTGTACGAGGGCGCCCAGCTCTTCAACATCGCCCAGAGGGCTATTTCCGAGCGGCAGGTCCAGTCGGGCATCCTCAACGTGACGGAAAAGGGCATGACCGTGTACGTACCCACGGCGGCCCAGCTCAACGAGTTCCGATCCGTCTCCCAGCCTCCTGTGCTCGACTACGTGAAAGGCCAGGCCGGCGAGCAGTGGGTGAAGGAAGCCCTGGAAGCGGTTGCCGCGGCAGAGGCCAAGATGGCCGGCATGCTGAAGTAACTGCCGGAAAAGGGATTGCCGTTTTTCAAAATCTGCAGATGTGCGGGGGAGGGGCGGACGGCCGCCCTGTCCCCCTTTCGCACTGAAGGAGAGGTGGAGAAGTGAAAGTACTTCAATGGATTCTCGCAGCGTTTGACCGTGCCGCGTTCGTCCTCGTGGCCGCTCTCATGGGGGCCATGGGAGTCATCGCCTTTATGGCCGTCTTCTACAGGTTTATCCTCCACGACCCCATAACGTGGTCGGAGGAGGCGGCACGGTACATGATGGTCTGGGTGACCTTCCTCGGCGCCGGGTACGCCATGGGGAAGGGCAGGCACATCGGCGTCACCATGTTCGTGGAAAAGCTTCCCGAGAGTGCCCGGCGGAAAGTGACCTTTGCCGCCGAGATCGTCATCATGGTCTTTCTCGCCGCGGTGACCGTGCAGGGGATCAAGCTCATGATCGGCCTCTGGGGCCAGACGTCACCGGCCATGGATTTTCCCATGTGGATACCCTACCTGGCCATCCCGGTCGGTTCGGTGTACATGTTCCTCCACCTTCTGTACCTTGTGCTGAGCCGGTCTTCCCAGTCCATTTCCACGGCGGACCTGGAACTTGAAGCGGCCCTGAAGGGAAAGGACGGTGCCGGGCAATGACATACCTTATGACTGCGGCATTTCTCGTTTGCTTTTTCATGGGCATTCCCCTTGCCCTCGTGATGGGGATCACGGGAATCGTCGTCCTCATCGCCATGGGCGTTCCCCTTGAAGTCGTCGCCCAGAGGATGTTCACCGGGATAGACTCCTTCCCTCTCATGGCGGTCCCGTTCTTCATCCTTGCCGGGGACCTGATGAACCGGGGAGGAACTACCGTGAGGATCATCGGGTTCGCCAACAGCCTCGTGGGCCATATCCGGGGAGGGCTGGCCCATGCATGTGTCGTCGCGAACATGATCTTCGCCGGGATCAGCGGCTCCTCAGTGGCTGACGCCTCGGCCATCGGCTCCATCATGATCCCCTCCATGGAGAAGAGCGGATACGACCTCGACTTCAGCGCAGCCCTCAACAGCGTGGCGGCCACCATAGGCCCCATCATCCCGCCGAGCATCATCATGGTCATCTACGGCGTGTCGGTGAACGTCTCGGTGGGAGGGCTTTTTGCGGCGGGTTTTGTCCCGGGAATTCTCATGGGGCTTGCCCTCATGATCGTGGTCACACGGGTCGCGAAGAGAAAGAACTACCCCACTTCCGAGGGGTTTTCGGGAAAGAGAGTAGCCATTGAGTTCAGGTCATCGGTGTGGGCATTGATGGCTCCCATCATCATCCTGGGAGGGATCCTCGGGGGCGTGTTCACCCCGACGGAAGCGGCGGCGGTGGCGGTCATTTACGCCTTTTTCGTCGGCAAGTTCATCTTCCGGGAGATCACATGGAGGGATGTTCCCCAGATCCTGTTCCAGAGCGGCATCACCACGGGAGCGATCCTTCTTATCATCTCCCTCGCCAACGTGTTCGCCTGGGTCATCGCGGCGAACCAGGTTCCCGTGAAGCTTTCGGCCCTGTTCCTCTCCGCGACGTCGAATCCCTATGTGTTCCTTCTCATCGTGAACATCCTGCTCCTCATCGTGGGAATGTTCATGGAGACGGGCGCGGCCATCATCCTCCTGGCTCCCATCCTTGCGCCTATCGCGGTGAAGCTGGGGATCCACCCCCTCCATTTCGGTTTCATGATGGTGCTCAACCTGGCCATCGGGATGGCGACGCCGCCGGTGGGGGTGTGTCTTTTCGTGAGCTGCGGCATCACGGGCCTGAGCCTCGAGAAAGTCTCCGCGGCGGCGATGCGGTTCGTGGCCGCCCTTCTCGGAGTGCTGCTTCTCGTGACCTACGTGGCGCCCATCTCCCTCTTTCTGCCGAAACTGCTGGGTTTCATCCGGTAAGGAAGATCTCCGGCTCCACGGAAAAAAACGGGGACCACGAAATCTCCCGCTCGAAGAGCGGGAGATTATTATATCTCTTCGACTTGCTTTTTTCCATTTTATTCCTTATCATAATAATAAGTTCAAAAGAAGGGGTGGAGATGGATTGCGCCGGGATATCCAGCGGATGCTTGACGCTCTGAAAGAAGGGGCCTATTTCGTGGACCGGGAGCGGCGGATTACGTACTGGAACAAGGCTGCGGAGCGGCTTACCGGGTTCCGGAGCCAGGAGGTTGTGGGGCACCGGTGCAGCGAGGATATCCTCGTCCACGTGGACTGCCAGGGAAAGAATCTCTGCAGGGAGGGATGTCCCCTTCTCGCCACCATGGAGGACACGTTCCCCCGGGAGGCGGAGGTTTTCTTCCACCACCGGAGGGGACACCGGGTTCCCGTCTCGGTGAGGACCACCCCCCTCGAAGACGACGAGGGCAACGTGGTCGGCGGCATCGAGCTCTTCGCCGAGATCACCCCCGAGGAAAATCTCCGGGAGAGGATGGCCGAGCTGGAGCGGCGCTCTCTTCTCGACCACCTTACAAGGGTTCCCAACAGGAGTTATCTTGATTTGGAGCTGGCAGCCCTTTTCACGCTCTGGAAAAAGAGCGGCGTTCCCTTCGGGGTCCTCTTTTTCGACATCGACCATTTCAAACGCTTCAACGACAACCATGGGCATGACATAGGGGACATGCTGCTTGAAACAACAGCGAAAACCCTGGTTTCAGCGGTTCGCCCCTTCGATGTCATAGGGCGGTGGGGTGGAGAGGAATTTATCGGTCTCTTTCCCAACGTGGAGAAGGAGACACTTGCCCCAATCGGGGAA
>JAPXRK010000206.1:0-3786 GCA_033813575.1 Synergistales bacterium | reverse complement strand
GTTCAGGGGATTAACAGCGGCACCTGCGTTCCATTTGACTTCCGGCGGTCCCATCGCTACCATAGGCCCATGACCGGCCCCGAAAGGAAAAAGATCACCCGCCGCCTCCTGGCCTGGTACGGCAAGAACCGCCGCGACCTCCCCTGGCGAAAAACGCGTGACCCCTACGCGATCTGGGTTTCAGAGATCATGCTGCAGCAGACCCGGGTCGATACGGCCATCCCCTACTACAGGCGCTTCATGAAGCGCTACCCCACCGTTCACCGTCTTGCCCGGGCATCGAGGGACGAGGTGCTAAAAGCCTGGGAAAACATGGGTTATTACTCCAGGGCGAGACACCTTCACGAAGCAGCGGGGATCCTTGTACGCGATCACGGAGGGAAACTCCCTTCGACAGCCGAAGGGCTCATTTCTCTCCCCGGGGTGGGGCCGTACACGGCGGGCGCCGTCCTCAGTATCGCCTTCGAAAAGCCCGTGCCCGCCGTCGACGGCAATGTCCGCCGTGTCCTGAGCAGGCTCCTGGCCCTTCGCCAATCCCCGGGGGAACCCTCCATCCAGAAGAAAATCGAAAAATCCGTACAGTCTCTGATCCCGGAAGACCGGCCCGGTCAATTCAACGAGGCCCTCATGGAACTCGGCGCCACGGTCTGCCTGCCGCGGCAACCGGACTGCGGACAGTGCCCCCTTGCGGAACTCTGCCTGGCCCGCATCCGGGGCCTTCAGGACGTTATCCCGGTTGTGCCGAAAAGGGCTGTCCTGCCGCACCGGGATGTAACTGCGGGGATTATCCGCAAAAACGGCCGGGTTCTCGTCGTCCGGCGGCTCGAACAAGGCCTGCTCGGTGGGCTGTGGAAATTCCCCGGCGGGCAGCGGGAAAACGGGCGATCCCTTCAACAAAACCTCCGGCGGAGTGTATCCAGGGAGCTGGGTGTGGAAGTCGCCGTCGGCCCCAGGCTTCTTTCGGTGGACCACGGCTACAGCCATTTTCGCGTGACTCTCCACGCCTTCGACTGCCGGGTACTGAAAGGCAAGCCGCGGGCAAAGGAATGCGCGGGGTGGGCGTGGGCGTCTCCGGAAGAGTTGAACCGTTTTACCTTTTCAAAGGCGGATCGCGAAATCGCCCGCGTGATTCTCGAATCGATGTCCGAAAAAACCGCCCGGAAGGGTTACCGGGAACGAAGGAGGAGCACCCCTTGACAAAAGAGCACTTTCCCGTTACACCGGCCATTCGGGTCCTCCGGGACCAGGGGGCGGATTTCACCCTTCACTCCTACAAGTACGAGGAGAGGGGAGGAACGGAGGTCGCTGCGCGGGAACTCCTGGTGGACGAATACCGGGTCATCAAGACCCTTGTTATGGAGGACGACCGGAAGAGGCCCTTCATTGTCCTGATGCATGGAAACCGACAGGTTTCCACCAAGGACCTGGCGAGAATGCTCGGTGTCAAGACCGTCCAGCCCTGTGACCCGGCCACGGCCGGCAGGCACACAGGATATATCGTCGGAGGCACATCGCCCTTCGGCACGCGGAAAAACCTTCCCGTTTATATAGAAGAGACGATTCTCGGGATCCCGAGGGTCCTCATCAACGCCGGGCGGAAGGGGTTGCTCGCCGACATGGCGACGCAGGATCTCGTAAGGATCCTCTCACCACGGCCCGTTACCGTGGCAAGGTAGATGAAATAGAATGGAACAGGAAAAGATCATCCTCACCTGCAGCAGATGCGGCGCTAAAAATCGGGTCCCGGCGGCTAAAGTTCATGACCGGCCCCTCTGCGGCCGATGTCGCGCGCCCCTTCCCGCCCCGACAAGAGAGAGCCTGGCCGCTACGGTGACCGACGGTACCTTCACCCGGGAGGTCCTCGCTTCTCCGGAGCCGGTCCTCCTCTACCTCTGGGCGCCCTGGTGCCCTTACTGCCGCATGCTGGCTCCCATCGCCGAGCACCTGTCGCAGGACTTCGAAGGCCGGTTGAAGGTCGCAAAGATGAACATCGATGAAAATCGGACCGTCCCCGCGCAATACACCGTCCAGGGGGTCCCCACGCTGCTTCTCTTCAGAGACGGCAAGCTGTTGGACCGGATGGTGGGCGTCCTCTCGAGGGAAGACATCGAGCGGCGCCTCAAGAGTCTTCTGAGGCTGTGATGAGCGAGAGCCGGCAGCGGTTTCGGGAGGGTCTGAAAGAGGGGGTCAGGAAAGGCCTGGACGGCTTCATCTGGATGATGAAGATCATCCTGCCCGTCTCATTCCTCACGGCCCTTCTCGACTGGAGCGGCCTCCTTTCGAAGATAGATTTCCTTCTCCAGCCGCTGATGGCGCTGATCGGCCTGCCCGCTGCCGCCGCCTTGCCCCTCATTATCGGAATGCTGGCGAACATTTACGCGGGCATCGCCGCCATGGCCGTACTGCCCTTTTCGATGGAGCAGATGACCCTCATCGCCGTTTTCCTCCTCATCTGCCATAACCTGATCCAGGAGGGTATCGTGCAGGCCAACTCCGGCATTCATCCCGTCAAGGCGACCCTCTTCCGGCTCACCGCCGCCGTTATCACCGTCTGGATCTGTTCGCTCTTCCTGGACACAAAAACACCGGTCGCCGCCGTCGCGGGGGGTCTCCCGGCCGTCTCGCCGCCCTTCGCGGAGATGATGCAGGCCTGGTTCCTGTCGATCCTCGGTCTTTCCCTGAAGATCTTCCTGATTATCATGACGATTCTGACATTTCTCGAGATCATGAAAAAGATGGGGTGGATTCACCCCGTCGTCCGTGCCCTGTCACCGGTTCTCAAACTGATGGGTCTGAGCCGGCAGGTGGCGATGCTCTGGATGACCGCGGTGGTCTTCGGCCTCGCTTACGGCGGCGCGGTGATCGTGGAGGAGGCGAAGGCGGGGCACCTGACGCGGGAGGAACTCCAGGAGCTTCACCTCTCCATCGGCATCAACCACTCCATGGTCGAGGACCCCTCGCTTTTCCTGACCTTCGGCCTCAGCCCATTCTGGCTTTGGGTCCCACGGTTCATCACGGCCGTTATCGCAACCCGCCTCCTCACCCTCTGGGTGGCCTTGCGTGAGAGCAAGCGGCTTTAGTCTTATCCGCCCCGCGAGTTTACCCTCCCGGCTCACGCCCGATCGTCCCCATCAAGGCATCGATCAGCTTGCCCGCCTGTTCCAGGCCTTCCCGGTAGGCATCCGTGAAGGCTTCATCGCCCATACGGCAGGTCAGAAAAACAGGGGTGTAATAGATCGCCCTGAAGTCCTCGAGGACGGTCGCTTCCGGGCCGAGGAGATCCTCAAGCAACGATTCCGTCTCACGGCGCCAAGCAGTAAACTCCGGTGAAAAGGCGGGCCTTTCTTTCAGTGATTCAATCCGCCTGCAACACTCCTGAAGTTCTCCGATCAACTGTTTATCTTTCTTTCTCATCAATCTGTCCCTGAACCTTGTCCCCTGAACCCGGTCCCTTTTACAGCGTACGTCGCAGCAACGAAGGACGAGGGAGCCCCGCAGGACGGGTATTCTTCACCTGCCTATTCTAGCATGAGCCACCGGTATTCCCTCGCGTGGTCCAGAAATTCAAGAATAACCGCCTGCTCGTCCTTCGCACTCGCCTGCGCCGTGAAGATGAACCGCAACCCCGGCGCATCCCCGATGCCCAGGAGTTCCAGGAGCGAACCCGTCCGCGCCCTCCGCCCGAGGGCTTTCGCGACGCTCAGCAGATGGGAAAAGCGGATGGTGTACTCCGAGTGGTCCCTCAGCCTGATTTCCCGGGGGAAACCGTCGAGCGCCATTCCCCGG
>JAPXRK010000205.1:0-3788 GCA_033813575.1 Synergistales bacterium | reverse complement strand
ACGTACGGTGGGGATATCGGCGGGAAGAAGAAAGAAGGCCCTGGAAGAAGACGAAAGGGATGCAGCTCCCGTCTGCACGGAAGAGAACATCCCTTCTGAAAACCTCGGATTGAAAACGGGGCGTGCTCCCGCTCCGGCTGCACAGATATCCGTTTCCTCCCGCCTGAATCCCGTTACCACCACGACGTCGCCTATGCCGGCATCGGCCATCGAACGGACGGCCCACTCCAGCGCAGCCCGTCCGTCCAGTTCGGAAAGGGGTTTGAAGAAGCCCATCCTGCTCGAATAGCCAGCGGCAAGGATGACGGCGGAAATTTCGGAGGGCTTCATGGGAACAGCTTACGTCGTCGGCTGGAGCCGCCTGAATATCTGCGATATGGCGATATAATGACTATGGACCGAGTTTCTGTAGGAAGCGAGGGATCGTCCTCTGTACCTGTCCAGTCCCTTGTCCACGTCTCCCTTGCTTTTCCTGATGTTTGCAGCGAGGATGTGAGCGCCTATGCGCACATTGTTTGAGGGGATGATGAGGTCTGTCTTCGAACGGATGGGAAAAGTCCTGATGATCCAGGGTTTGTTGGCGTTCCAGTTGATCTGCATGAGACCGTAATTTCCCTTGCTCACAGCCTTTTCCTTTATGGTGGACTCCTTGACCATAATGGAGGCCACAAGAAAGGGATCGAGGTTATACTGGGCTGAATAATCCTCAATGAGCCGCGCATAATAGGAAATGTTCTTCGGGGAAACCTTGGGATTTTTCCGCATGAAATAGGTCTCGATGGCCTTGAGCCTGTTGCGCTGGTCCTTTTTCGAGCGGTAGCGCTGCATTGTATGGAATTCCTTGCTGGTGGAAAAAGGGGCCGAAAAAGCGTGCTTCACATCCACGGCAAAAAACAGCAGAGCGAACAACACAAATATACAAGGTGCCAAACGTATTCTCATAATGGTACTCCTTTCTGCAGATTGTAGCTCCTGCCGAAGAGGGTAGAAAAAGTGCGCTTATTATAGCAATTCTTCGATTTTTAGGCTATTGTTAATCGGTGCCCCCAAGGGCGCCATAACTTCGCAGTGGAGGTGATCACTCGATGAATCCCGTTCTGGAAGCCATAAAAAACAGAAGAAGCATCAGAAAGTTCCGCCGTGAACAAATTCGCCGGGAAGAGCTCGACCTCATTCTTGAGGCTGCGATCTGGGCTCCCAGCGGCCACAACGCTCAGCCCTGGCATTTCCTCGTGATCCAGGACAGAGCAAAAATCGACGAGATGAGCGAAAAGACGATCCGCCTTATGGCCAACTCCCCGATCGAATGGGTCAGGAAGCTGGCGGGAAGAGAGGGGTACCATCTTTTCCACAGGGCCCCCACGGTGATCGTCGTCTCAGGGAAAAAGCCGGGCAGTGACCTGCTGTTCCCCCACGCCGACTGTTCGGCAGCCATACAGAATATGCTCCTTGCCGCGGAGTCTCTGAATATCGGGAGCTGCTGGATCGGCCTCACCGGGTTTCTCTTCGGGATCCCCGAAGAAGTGGAAGCCCTCGGGATTCCTGAAGACTGCCAGCCTCTCTACTCGGTCTGTTTCGGTTACAGGGACGACTCCTTCGTTCCGCCGGTTCCTCCGAGGAAAGAAGGAAAAATCACCTTCTACAGGGCCGAATAAACATATTGGTGCGAGAGGGGGGACTCGAACCCCCACGCCCTGAGGCATCAGATCCTAAGTCTGACGTGTCTGCCGTTCCACCACTCTCGCGCCGCTGTTCCATGCCGTGGCATAATAACATTATTGCCCGTTTTTGGGAAGACGTTTTCTTGCTCTCCCGGAAAGGGAAAGGTTCCGCGCCTTATCCCGGTGCCTCCGGACGAAAGAAGGGTGCGCCGCTCTGAAAAGATCAAAAGGAACGGGATTTCTGCTGCTGTTTCTCTTCGGCTTCGCCACTGCACTTTTTCTCTTTTCCAGGTGGGACGAGCTGACGGCGGCCGGAAGGGTCCTCTTCGGCGACGGAGGATCCTTGGGCGGAGCTTTCCGGCATGTATTAGGCAGTCTTCCGGGCCTGATCCGTGAATATTCTTCTGCCTTTCTGTGGGCCTACGGGCTCTTTATCGCGGGAGTGATCTTTCTCGAAGAAAAAAACCCCGACAGGACCATAGCCTGGCTTCTAGTCCTCATCCTACTTCCGGTGGTCGGTTTCGTTCTCTACCTCTTCTTCGGACCTGACATCCGGGGACGGGGCTACTTTCGCAGGCTGAAAAGGAAGAAGCGGCGGATCCGACAGGAAGGGACACCCCAGCAAGGAGGAAACAGGGGAGACCCCATGTCGGGATCCCCGGAACAAAAAACGGCCCTCATGCTTTCGAAAAGCGCCAGGGCCCTTCTCACCACGGGGAATTCGGTCAAAATGCTCCTCAACGGGGAGGAAACCTTTTCAGCCATAACAGACGCCCTTTCGCGGGCCGAAAAGTACATCCACATGGAGTATTACTCCATAGCCAACGACACCATAGGCAACACCATAAAGGACATCCTCATCAGGAAAGCCAGGGAAGGCGTACGGGTCAACGTCATCTTCGACAGCGTGGGAAGCTGGGATCTCGGAACGAGGTACGTCGTTGCACTGAAAAATGCGGGAGTCAGGGTCCACTCCTTTCTCCCCGTGTCATTCCCGAGTCTCAGGAGAGAGCTCAACTTCAGAAACCACAGAAAAATCGTGGTCGCCGACGGAACCATCGGTTTCATGGGCGGATTGAACATCGGCGATATGTACATCGAAGGAGAGCCCTCCATAGGATTCTGGAGAGATACCCACATCGAACTGACCGGGCCGGCCGTATCATGTCTCGACGATATTTTCCGGGCGGACTGGGCATTTTGCGACAATAAACCCCTTGAAGATCTCGCTCTTGCCCCCGCTCCTCCCGCAGGGGAAGCGCCTGTGCAAATTGCGGCAAGCGGGCCGGACAACAACTGGAAATCCATCCTCCAGGGCTACTTCTCGCTCATCACCAACGCCAGGAAATCCGTCTGGCTGTGCACCCCCTACTTCGTCCCGGGTGAACCCCTGATGACTGCCCTCGCCGTTGCTGCGATGAGCGGAGTAGACGTTCGAGTCATGATACCCCACAAAACGGACCACGCCATAGTCTACTGGGCCTCCCTCTCAAACTTGGAGGAGCTCCTCAAGGCGGGAGTCAAGGTCTACCGCTACGAAAAAGGATTCATCCATTCGAAAATCCTCATCGCGGACGGCTCCTCCGTGTCTGTGGGAACGGCAAACCTGGACGCCAGGAGTCTTGAGATCAATTTCGAGGTACAGGCGTTCATCTATGACGCCTCCGTGGCGCGGGATTTCATCCGGGCGTATGAAAACGACATGGAAGAAAGCTCCCAGTTCCGGCTGCACGAATGGCTCCGGCGCCCCTTCAGCCAGAAGGTGCTGGAATCAGCCGGCCGCCTATGGTCATCCCAGCTCTGAGAAGAAAAAGCAAAAAGGGCCCGGAGCGTATTCCGGACCCTTCTCTCTATGAAAAACATGTCGGTATTTTTTAATGGTGGACTGTGAGGGACTCGAACCCACGACCCGCTGATTAAGAGTCAGCTGCTCTACCAACTGAGCTAACAGTCCAAATTTTTGGCATTTTCTATAGTGGCGCGCCCGGCAGGATTCGAACCCGCGACCAACAGATCCGAAGTCTGTGACTCTATCCACTGAGCTACGGGCGCTCGTTTTTAATGGGGTGAGCGAGGGGACTCGAACCCCCAACATCTGGAGCCACAGTCCAGTGCTCTAACCGATTG
>JAPXRK010000204.1:0-3793 GCA_033813575.1 Synergistales bacterium | reverse complement strand
GAATGGATATGGAAGCCGGAACCGCGGCAGGATTTCTTCACGAGGGCGGTTTTATATCCAGGGAAAAGCTCCTCTCCATTCTTTCCGAACCTGTGGAAAGCTGGCCCAGGGTCCTTTCGTTCACAGATGCCGCTAAAACATTCTCCCGGGTTCAGGATGCCGGTGACCTCAACACGCTCCTCGTAGACATGGAGAAGGTCCTTGACGAGTATATCGCCGGTATGGTCGAGAAGTCGAAGTACGATGCCTTTGCTCCGGAGAACGTAATCTCGTTCCTGTGGCGCAAGGAACTCGAGGCGAAAAACGTCCGAATTGCGCTTGTTTCGGTTTCAAACGATACGGACAGATCAATGGCAAGGGGGCTGCTCCGTCATGCAGGATAAAAAAACAGGGCATCCCATGGCTGCAGTCGGGGAATACGAAACGGTCCTTCCTTTCCAGGCTGTTGGAGTGAAACCTTTCATGCTCCAGGGAAAGACCAATGAAGAAGTTGAGAGCGTTCTCCTTGGGCTGGCCCGTGAGAAATACGCTGTCGTATTCGTTCAGGAAAGTTTTTATATCGCTTCCTCGGAGTATATTGACACCCTGAACGGCGAGTACGAAACCAGCTTTATCCCCATACCCGGACTGAAGGGGAGCATGGGGACCGGCCTGGAATCCATTCGCGGAAGTGTTGAACGGGCCGTCGGAATGGATATCTTTGCGGTGAAATGATGCATAATTATGGTTGTCTGGAGGCGATAGACTGTGGCCACTGAAAAGGCAATAAAGGGGACCATAGAAAAGATTTCCGGACCACTCGTGGTGGCGAAAGGAATGTACGGCGCCAGCATGTTTGACGTGGTCCGGATCGGTGAAATTGGTCTCGTTGGTGAAATTATCGAACTAAAAGGAGATACAGCTTCAATTCAGGCTTACGAGGAGACTTCGGGGCTTATGCCCGGAGAGCCTGTGGTGAGCACGGGACTTCCCCTGAGCGTCGAACTGGGGCCCGGACTGATGGAGCAGTTCTATGACGGAGTTCAGAGGCCTCTTCACCTTATCGAGAAAGTGGCGCAGAGCCACTTTATTTCAAGAGGAATCGACGTTCCCGCCATCGACAGGGAAAAGAAATGGGGCTTCGTTCCACGGGTGAAAAAGGGTGACATCGTCGCGGAAGGAGATGTCCTTGGAGTTGTTCAGGAGACCGTTCTCGTTGAGCACAGAATATTGGTGCCCTACGGCGTTTCGGGAAAAGTCGCGGAAATCCGTGAGGGAGATTTCAAGGTAGAAGAAACGATCGCGGTGATTGAACAGAACGGTGCAAAGAAGAACGTTACCATGCTTCAGCACTGGCCTGTCCGAAAACCGAGACCTGTGGCGAAGCGTCTTCCTCCCGTGATTCCCCTTACGACCGGCCAGCGTGTTGTTGACGCTTTCTTCCCCATCGCCATGGGCGGCACGGCCTGCGTGCCCGGTCCCTTCGGATCAGGCAAGACGGTTATACAGCACCAGCTCGCCAAGTGGGCAGAGGCTGAAATTGTGGTTTACGTGGGATGCGGTGAACGGGGAAATGAGATGACGGACGTTCTCCTGGAGTTCCCCGAGCTTGAAGACCCCCGTTCAGGACAGCCCCTCATGAAGAGGACCGTCCTTATCGCCAATACATCGAATATGCCCGTTGCAGCCCGTGAGGCGAGCATTTACACGGCTATCACCATGGCTGAGTACTACCGGGACATGGGATATTCCGTCGCACTTATGGCAGACTCGACAAGCCGCTGGGCGGAGGCGCTCCGGGAGATGTCAGGACGTCTCGAGGAAATGCCGGGTGAAGAGGGATATCCCGCATACCTGGGAACACGCCTCGCTTCTTTCTACGAGAGGGCCGGCCGCGCGATAGTCCTCGGCAAGGAAGGGCGGGAAGGGTCCGTAACAGCCATAGGTGCAGTTTCGCCTCCGGGCGGAGACCTCTCGGAACCTGTAAGCCAGAATACTCTCCGGGTTACGAAGGTGTTCTGGGGCCTTGATGCCAACCTCGCATACCAGCGCCATTTCCCGGCCATCAACTGGCTTCTGAGCTACTCTCTTTACACTGACAAGCTCGACGAATACTGGGATGAACGGTTCGACGACGAGTGGAGTTCACTTCGTATCGAAGGAATGACACTTCTTGAAGAGGAAGACTCCCTTCGCGAGATCGTACGGCTGGTGGGAATCGATGCGCTCTCCAAGGAGGAGCGCATGGTCCTGGAAACGGCCAAGTCGCTCCGTGAGGACTTCCTTCACCAGAACGCGTTCCACGAAGTGGATACCTATGCCTCCATGGAAAAGCAGTTCAAGATGCTGAAGACAATCATCGCATTCCATGACCTTGGAATGGAAGCATTGAAGAAAGGTGCTTCCATGAACGAGGTGTTCAACCTTCCGGTCAGGGAGGCAATAGCAAGGATGAGATACCTGGAGGAGAAGGAGATTTCGAAGATCGACGACCTTGAAGACCGTATGAAGCAGGAGATCAACGGCGTCATCCCTGTGGGAGGTGAAAGTGATGCTGCCTAAGGAATATGGTACTATCAGCGAACTTTCCGGCCCCCTTCTCATGGTGGAAAAAACCCGGAACGTCAAGTACGACGAACTGGTGGAAATCGAGCTTGCCTCGGGTGAACACCGGCGGGGAAGGGTCCTCGAGATAACGTCCGAAAGGGCGCTTGTCCAGGTTTTCGAGGGAACGGACGGAATAGACATCAAGAGCACGAAGCTCCTGTTCCTTGGAAAAGTTCTCACGCTTCCTGTGAGCAGAGATATGCTCGGCCGCGTTTTCAACGGCCGCGGAGAGCCCATTGATGACGGAGCCCCGATTCTTGCGGAGAAGAAGCTGGATATCAACGGAATGCCTATGAATCCCTTCTCCAGGGACTTCCCGTCTGAGTTCATCCAGACCGGTATTTCCACGATCGATGGAATGAATCCAATGGTCAGGGGCCAGAAACTGCCTATTTTCTCCGCGAGCGGACTTCCCCATAACAGGATGGCGGCACAGATCGCCCGGCAGGCAACGGTTATCAGCGGTCATGAAGATTTTGCCGTTGTTTTTGCCGCCATGGGCATTACCTTCGAAGAAGCATCCTTCTTCATGGAGGACTTCAGAAAGACGGGGGCCATCCAGAGAACAGTAATGTTCGTCAACCTTGCAGACGACCCCGCAATTGAAAGGATCACAACTCCCAGGATCGCTCTGACAGCAGCCGAGTACCTGGCCTTCGAGCTGAACATGCACGTGGTCGTCATTCTCACAGACCTTACGAACTACTGTGAGGCCCTCCGAGAAATCTCCGCAGCCCGGAAAGAGGTTCCCGGACGCCGCGGATATCCCGGATATCTTTACACCGACCTTGCGACAATGTATGAGCGTGCCGGACGGCTGAAGGGGAAGAGTGGTTCTATTACACAGATCCCCATCCTCACCATGCCTGAGGACGATAAGACCCATCCGATTCCCGACCTTACGGGGTACATAACGGAAGGGCAGATAATCCTCAGCAGGACGCTCCACAGAAAGGGCATCTATCCTCCGGTGGACGTCATGCCTTCGCTCTCAAGGCTCAAGGACAAGGGTATAGGAAAGGGAAAGACCCGGGAAGACCATGCCGACCTTATGAACCAGCTCTTTGCGGCGTATGCGCGGGGCAAGGAGGCGAAGGAACTGGCGGTCATCCTGGGAGAAGGAGCCCTTTCGGAAGAAGACAAGGCATTCGCCAAATTTGCCGATATCTTCGAGGACCGGTATGTTCGCCAGGGTGAATATCAGAAC
>JAPXRK010000203.1:0-3802 GCA_033813575.1 Synergistales bacterium | reverse complement strand
ACGTGCCGAACTCCTCCACGAGGGCCCTGTTGTCCACCACTTTCGGCGGAAGGTAGTACGAAATGGCCGAAATGGCCGCTCCAAATCCTTTCATCTCTCTATAATCCTCCACAATCGGATTCAATTACGGAAGAATTATCCCATTGTCACCGGCCGGTGACAAGCCCCGGGAGACAAGGGGCCCCGGCGTGATTCCCTCTGCCGGGAAAAACTGAGGGAACAGGATCGTGTTGCAAAGAAGGAAGCTGTGGCATAAAGTAGACGGGATTTTTGAAGGGAGTGGTGCCGAGTGTACCAGAACGAGCTGCCTTTTCTCCCGGCGGAGAGGGGGAAGACCCGGTGAGCGGCCGGAAAATTTCTTTCGTTCACTGCGCGGACCTTCACCTCGACAGCCCTTTTTCCGGGCTTTCCGATATCTCTCCCTCCCTCGGGGCATTCCTGCGAAAAGCGACTTTCCGGGCTTTTGAAAATGCCGTCACCTTCGCCCTGAAGAAGGGAGCGGATTTCTTCTTGGTCTCGGGCGATGTCTATGACAGCGAGGACAGAAGCGTCCGGGCCCAGGTTTTTTTTCTCGAACAGCTTCGGCGCCTTTCCGGCGGAGGAATCCCTTCCTTCATCGCTGCGGGAAACCACGATTCCCTCTCGGGATGGGAGGCGGACAGGGATTTTCCGCCCCTGGCCTTCCGGTTCGGCCCCGGGGTCGAGTCAGTTCCCCTGGTGCTTGGAGGGGAGATGGCCGGCACGGTTCACGGCTTCAGCTATCCCGTCCGGGACGTGGAGGAAAATGTGGCCCTCCGGTTCGCGGGCCGGAAGGGAGAAGGCGTGAACATCGCCCTGCTCCACTGCAACGTGGGCGGCCGGAAGGGGCATGAAAACTACGCCCCCTGTTCCCTGGACGACCTGAGGGCGGCGGGCATGGACTACTGGGCCCTGGGCCACGTGCACGGGGCGGAGGTGCTCTGCCGGGACCCCCTTGTGGTCTATCCCGGGACTATCCAGGGGAGGAACATCCGGGAAACGGGGAAAAAGGGCGTTTTTTACGTCACCCTCTCCGCCGGTGAGCCAGGGTGTGCCGAGTTCGTCCCCTGCGACGTGGTACGGTGGAGAAGCGAAGTACTTTCCATTGACGGAATGGAGCGGGACGAGGAGTTTTTCCAGGCCGTGTCGGACCTGAAGGAGACGGTCCGGCGGGAAAACGGCAGGCTGCCGGCCCTTCTGCGGCTTTCCATTTCAGGCCGGGGGAAGATCCACGGACTCCTCCGCCGCCCGGGGTTTCTCAGGGGGCCCGGCGGGCTTCTTGAGACAGTGAACGAAGGGGAGGAAGGCAGGCCCGATTTCATCTTCACCGAGGAGATTTTCGAGGTGACGGCCCCCCCCCTGGATCTTGACTCCCTCGCGGCGGGCAGCCATTTTGCAGGCGATTTCCTGAAGGAGGTCCGGGCTTTCCGGCAGGGAGGCAATCTCCGGGATGGACTCAAGAACATCCTCAGAGAGCGGGGAATTCTGGACAGGATCCCGTCCCGGGAGGTGCTGGACGTGATAGACTCCCTGTCCGACGAGGACGCGGAGCTGCTCCTCGACAGGGGGACCTTTTCGGCCCTGTCCGGACTGCTCGAAGGGATTGACGGATTATGAAGATAACGGAATTTTTTGTCAATAACTTCGGTGTTTTCTCGGGCTCGGGAGCTAAACTGTCTAAAGGGCTCACCATCTTTCATGGAGAGAACGAAAGCGGCAAGACCACCCTGATGAATTTCTTCCGCCGCCTGCTTTTCAGCAGGGGGAAGAACGGCAGGGGGAAGGCGAACCTGTACGAGCCCCTGAATGGCGGGCAGCACGGAGGCTCCGCAAGGATCCGCATGGAGGACGGGAGGGATTACATCCTGACCGTGGAGGGGCAGAAGAACCTCATTGCTCCCGCCGACGGGGGCCCTGCCGCCGAGCTTTCGCCGGATTTCTTCTCCATCAGCAGGGATGTCTACGAGAGCGTTTTCGCCATGGGGCTCGGGGAGATGCAGTCCCTGGACCCCCTGAACTCTTCCGACGTGGCCGCCCGGTTCTTTGCCGCCGGAGCCGGCCTGGGGTCGGCATCCCTTCCGAAACTGCTCTCGCTGCTCGATGCCCGGCAGAATGAACTCTACCGGCCGTGGGGGAACGCCCGGAGTGCGTCGGCGGTGAACCGGCTTCTCGCCTCCATGGGCGAAACGGACGCCGCCATACGGGATCTCAGGGAGCGTAACGGCGCATGGCGGAGGATGAAGGACGACCTGTCTGCCATGGAAGACTCCATTGAAAAGAAGAAGGAGCGGCTGGAGATCCTCAAAGGACGGATCGCCAGGCTGGAGCTTCTTGAAAAGGCCCGCCCCTCCCGGAAGGCCCTCGAGGAGACTGAACTGAGGCTTGCCGGTATGACGGAGCTTCATCCCTTTCCCGAAAACGGCCTGTCCCGGCTGGAACGGCTGAAAGAGGAGAAGGAAAGGATAGAGGCCGCCGTCGACCGCCTGGAGGAAGAAAAGGCGGCGAAGGCAAGGGAGAAGGCCGTCCTGGAGGCGGACCCCGTCCTCGGGTGTCTTCCAGCGCGGCAGGAAGTGGAGGGATTGGAGCACGAGAGCGAGCAGTTCCGGGCATCTCTCGCCAGAAGGGGGCTTCTGGAAAAGGAGATAGGGGACGCGGAAAAGGCCTTCAGGGGAAACCTGGAGAACCTCTGTTCCTGGTGGACGGAGGATCACCTCGCCGGAGCGGATGTCTCGGCGGAGGCCATCGAGTTCGCCCGGAGGACCGCGGAGCGGAAGGAGCTTCTCGAGAGGAGGAAGGGTGAAGAGGAGAAATCCCTTGTCCAGTGGAATCGCCTGCGGGAGGACCGGAGAAGCGAGGCCGCTTCCCTCGACCGGGAAACGGCGGGAGTGGAGACAAGAGCAAAGCGGGCCACCGAGCGGTGGAGCCTCATCACCGGCCTGCGGGCCGTGTTCGGGGAACTCTGCGACGAGGAAGAGGAGCTGGCGAACCTCGAGGAAGCCAGAACCACCATTATCAGTGAAAAAGCGGTCCTCGCCGAGGAAGAGCCCCCCGAGCCCGGGACCATGGTGGCCCTCATCTCCGGGGCGCTGCTCGCCGTGGGCGGAGGGGGCACCTACCAGGCCTGGCTCACCTCTGACCGGTTGTGGTTCTTCGGCGCCGTGGCCCTTTTCAGCGCCTCCCTGCTCTCATTCATAGCCCACCGGGACCAGCAGAAGCGGTACGAGACGGCCCTCTCCTGGTGGACCCGCAGGATGGACGATCTCGACCTGCGGATGGAGGAGACCCTGCTGCTGCTGGAAAGCCAGAAGGCCAGGGTCGAAAGGCTCCGGAACAGACGGGAGGAACTCGGGGAGCGGCTCGGTATCAGGGCCCCGAGGTTCGCCAACGAAATGGACGAGCTTCTGGAAGAAGGGGAGAGGGACAATTCGGCGAACGAACGGTTCGCCGTGCTGAGCGAACGGAGCCGACAGATGGCCGCCGTGATGGCCCGGATGGACAGCGAGAGCGAGGCCATGGAGAGCGCCCTTGAGCGGACAGCTGCAGAGCTTGACAGTCTTGTGGCCGAATGGCGCCGCTGGCTTGCAGGGCGGCAATTTGACCAGAACCTTGCCCCGAAGGACATGGAGGCCCTGGTGCCCCGGATACTGCAGCTCCGGTCGGAGAAGTCCGCTATCGAATCTCGGAAGGCGGAGATGAGGGAACTCGAGAGGTATATCTCCTCGGTGAGGCAGCGCATTGCCGACCTGGCGGGGCTCTTCGCGGGTGCGGGCGCAGAGCTACCGGA
>JAPXRK010000202.1:0-3826 GCA_033813575.1 Synergistales bacterium | reverse complement strand
AAAAGGCTCCGCCCCTTGTCCTCCTTGCGGAGGACAATCCCCTGAGCGCCAGGATCATGGAGTCCAACCTGGAGGCCCTTGGCTTCAGCGTAATGAAGGCGTCCGACGGAAAAGAAGCTCTGACCCTCGCTGAAAAGCACCGGTTCGACATTATCCTCATGGATATCCAGATGCCTGAAATTGACGGCCTTGAGGCAACCAGGGCCCTTCGCCGCAGGGAAAAGGGAACGGAGACACGAATTCCCGTTCTGGCCGTGTCGGCCTCCCGGGAAGAGGAGGACAGGAAAAAATGCCGTGAAGCCGGAATGGACGGTTTTCTGCCGAAATCGTCATCCCTCGGAGAGATGGCGGGGATATTATCCTCCTTTCTGCCCCGCAGGGTATTCCGCCTGCCCGGGGAAGCCGCGGGGGGGAACCCGCTGCTCTCGGCCACGGGAGGAAACCGGGAAGCGGCGGCGGAAGCTGCGAAAATCTTCCTGCAGACGGCCCCTCCCCTCATGGCCGAAATGAAGCGGGCTGTCGCTCATGGAGACCGCATCCTGCTGGCTTCCCACGCCCACAGGCTCAAGGGCAACCTCGTCTTTTTCGGGGCTGAAAAGGCCGTCGGCCTCGCACAAGCCATGGAGGAAGCGGCAAAGGGCGGCGCCCTCGAAGGACTTCCTTCCCTGCTCTACTCCCTCATCTCGGAGGTCAACCTTCTGCTGGCCGACCTGCGGAAAGAATGGCTCCCCATCTGACTGATCTGGGGCTCTCCCTCCGGCGCCCTCCCTTCAGCGAAGCCTGAGCCGGGTGAATTCATCGTCGGCTAGGTCGATCCACAGGAGCTGTTCCGTGAGCACCGTCCCCTTCCCCGTGAGGAGCTTCACCGCCTGGGCACATTCCAGGGCCGCCACAAGGGCAGGCGTAAAGGGAGGGTTGCCTGTTTCAGCCTCCACCCCCGTATCGGACTCGCCGGCGAGATAGCCGGTGAGCGTCTGGTCTCCCGGAAGCACCACGCCCACCTGTCCCCAGAAACCGGCGATGGCTCCCGACACCAGGGGAATTCCCCGGGCGGCACATTCCGAAAAGAGGGTTCTCCGGGACGAGAGGCTATCGAGACAATCCACCACGATATCCACCCCTTCAAGAATCCCGTCGGCGGTAAAGGAATCGAACCGGCACTGCCTTCCTTCGGCCTCCACCGAACCGTTGATCTCCATGGCCCTGGCGGCCGCCGTCTTCGCCTTTGGCTTCCCGAGCAGTTTCTCCGTCGCCAGGAGCTGCCTGTTCAGGTTTGTTTCATCGAATACATCGCCGTCCACAAACACGAGCCGCCCGACCCCCGCACGGGCCAGCAGGTCCCCCACGAGCCCGCCCAGGCCTCCGCAGCCAATGACGGCCGCGCAGGACGAGAGAAGACGAATCTGACCGTCGGGACCGAGAGTCCCCATGCTCCGGATGTACCTCGACGGGACGTATCCGTTTTCCAGGCAATAAATTTCCGCTTCTGCGGCGGACAGGCCTTCCATGGCCGCAGCCCTCCTGAGTTCGAGAAAGGAAACCATTTTCCAGGGGCCCACCGCCTCGGCGGAATACACCACGGAATCAAACCAGCTCACAGAAACTCACCTCCGTTTCCGGAATTATACAGGAAAGTTTCCCCGAAAGAATTGACAGACTTCACAAATTGGTATAAAAAGTATCATGGGTGAGCAGAAGCTTCCCCAAAAATGAATATGCCTTCGACCTGCAGAATCTCAAGGAGAACCTGCAGGCATTGGGTCTGGAAAGCGATTTCCATTCCTGCCGCGTTTGCAAAGGAGGATCGCCCGGCGAGAAGCCGGCCGTCCTCTTTTTTTTATTTCTGGTCATGTTCACCGAAGGATACAAAAACCAAGGAGGCGAAGAGATATGGACAAGTTCGGGAAAGTACTGCGCGTGAACCTCACCAGCGGAACCGTCAGGACCGAGAGTCTCTGCGAAAAGATCATGAAGGAATTCATCGGCGGCCGCGGCTACGCCACGAAGGTTCTCTACGATGAAGTTCCCAAGGGCACCGATCCTCTCTCCCCGCAGAACAAGCTCATATTTGCCAACGGTCCCCTCACGGGCAAAGGCGCTCCTTCCGCAGGACGGTACATGGTCGTCACGAAGAGTCCCCTCACCGGGTGCATCGCCAGCAGCAACTCGGGCGGATTCTGGGGAGCCGAGCTCGCAAGGGCCGGATGGTTCATGATCATCCTGGAGGGCAAGGCCCCCAAACCCACCTATCTCTGGATCAACGACGACAAGGTGGAGCTCCGGGACGCTTCCGCGGTCTGGGGCAAGGACAGTCATGCGTCCACCGACGCCCTTCTCGAAGCCGTGGGGGATCCCAAGGCGAAGGTCACCTGCATCGGCCCCGCAGGTGAAAGGCTCTCGAAAATCGCCGCCGTCATGAACGACAAGAACCGGGCTGCGGGCAGAAGCGGCGTCGGCGCCGTCATGGGCTCCAAGAACCTCAAGGCGATCGTGGTCAAGGGCAGCGCCCGCCCCTACGTGGAAAACCAGGACGAGATGAAGACCGTGCTCGCCGGGGCCATGGAGAAGCTCAAGACCAACCCCGTTACCAGCCAGGGCCTTCCCACCTACGGGACCGCGGTGCTGGTCAACATCATCAACCAGCTCGGCGGCTACCCCAAGAACAACTGGCAGGGAGCCTACTTCCCCGAGGCGGATACCCAGTCCGGCGAAACCCTGGCCAAGGACTTCCTCACGAAGAGATACTCCTGCTTCGGGTGCCCCATCGGCTGCGGCCGGGTCACCAAGGTCGGTGCCCGCGAGGGTGAAGGCCCCGAGTACGAAACCATCTTCGCCTTCGGCGTCTGCTGCGGCGTTGAAAAGCTCGAACCCATCATTGAGGCAAACTACCTGTGCAACGAGTACGGCCTGGACACCATCAGCGCAGGCGTCACCATCGCGGCGGCCATGGAGCTCTATGAAAAAGGGTATATCAGGAAGGAAGAACTGGAAGGCGGTCCCGAGCTTCGTTTCGGCAACGGCGACGCCGTCACCTACTGGACGAAAAAGATGGGGCTTGTTGAGGGCCTCGGCAGGAAGCTCGCCGAAGGTTCCTACAGGCTCTGCGAAATGTACGGCCATCCCGAGTTCTCCATGACCGTCAAGAAGCAGGAAATGCCCGCCTATGACGGACGGGCCATCCAGGGAATCGGCCTCAACTACGCCACTTCCAACCGGGGCGGATGCCATGTGAGAGGCTACACGATCTCTCCCGAGGTCCTCGGCCTTCCCGAAAAGCTCGATCCGGTGGACATCAGCACAAAACCCACATGGGTCATGATCTTCCAGAACCTCACCGCGGCCATCGATGCCTCCGGCATGTGCCTCTTCACCTCCTTCGCCCTCGGAGCGGACGACTACGCAGCCTTCCTCAAGGCGGCCACCGGGCTCGACTTCGACGGCGCCGCAGTTCTCCAGGCAGGAGACCGCATCTGGAACATCGAGCGGATGTTCAACCTCCGGGAGGGTCTCGATCCAAAGATGGACACCCTTCCAGACAGGCTGCTGAAGGAGCCCATTCCCGACGGTCCCTCCAAGGGGATGCTCAGCAGGCTTCCGGAAATGCTGCCCGAGTACTACAAGGCCCGCGGCTGGGACTTGAACGGCCTTCCCACCGACACAAAGCTCAGGGAGCTGGCCCTGAAGTAAGCGAAACGGAGCGGCGGAGCCCCTTCCCGGAATTCCGGGAAGGCCTAAATCCGCACCCTGAAAAATAAAAAACCTCTCTGGACTGTTCGGAGAACAGTGTTAAGGTAGTGTTTGCGACGACACGACCCTTCACCAGAGA
>JAPXRK010000201.1:2174-3848 GCA_033813575.1 Synergistales bacterium | reverse complement strand
GTGAAAGGGACAGGGAGGCCAGGACGTCCTTTCCCCATTTCCTGAAGACCCACATGTTCCGGAACAGAAGAAAGAGCCCTTCCACGACCCTCTGCGGAGAGGCCCCCTTGAGGAACATCTCTTCCAGCAGAAGAAAGGGCTGCACCGAGTCTTTTCGCGCCGAGGCGACCCATCGTTCAAGATCGGACATGGTGCCGCCGCCGAGAAGCCTGTCCACTGCACCTGCGGATAGTTCGCCCCCTCCGAGGGAGAGGGCCTGCTCCATCATGGAGAGAGCATCCCTGAGGGCTCCGTCGGACTGGCGGGCAATCTCCCGGACGGCGTCCTCTTCCCAGGGAACATTCTCCCTCTCCGCGACCTCGACGAGGCGTGAACCTATAACCTGGGGCGTGATCCTCCGGAAGGGGATGTGCTGGCACCGGGAACGGATGGTCACGGGGACCTTCGACGGTTCCGTGGTGGCCAGGATGAAAGACACGAAGGAAGGAGGCTCTTCCAGGGTCTTGAGCAGGGCGTTGAAGGCCGATATGGAGAGCATGTGCACTTCGTCGATGATGTACACTTTCCACTTGGAGGAAAAGGGAGAAAGGGACACGTGGCTTTTCAGCTCCCGGATTTCCTCAACGCCGTTGTTTGAAGCGCCGTCGATCTCAACCACGTCGAGGCTTTCTCCCGCAGTTATGGAGACGCAGCTTGAGCACTCGCCGCAGGGCTCGTAGCCGTCTTTCAGGTTTTGGCAGTTCAGGGCCTTGGCGAGGAGCCTCGCCAGGGAAGTCTTGCCGCACCCCCTGGGGCCGGAAAAAAGATAGGCGTGTCCCACATGGTTTCTCTGGAGAGCCTTTTTCAGGACGTCCACGGCCATGTCCTGCCCGGCAACCTCCTCAAAGGTCCGGGGCCTGTACCGTCTGTAAAGCGATATCGTCATCGGGCGTCCTCCTCTATCCGGGAAAATCATGGGGCTACGGCCGAAGCAGAAACATTGCCGACCGGGGAAAAACACCGGGCGGCTCTGGAAACCCATGCTATTCTACATCAAAATCAATGGAGATATTTCGCTCCCGGGTGTTTGTTTCGGGCTTCCCCAAGGGACCGCACCAGGGACTCCCGGAACGATTCAAGAGTCTCGGCATTTTTTGGCAAGGGTTCCCTGGCGATAATCGAGGGGCCTACGCGGAGGGCATTCTTCCCGTCGAGGGAGATGATCTGGATTTCGTAAGGCGCTGTTTCCATCTGGAGCAGGTCGTCAATTTTTTCCGCGGCTGCGGCAGCGGCGGCACGGCCTTCGCCGCTTTCCGGGAGCGACCAGACAGGATCGCCGTCCAGAAGCAGCACCGTTTTACCCTCTCTGGATTCCACCGACGGACGGAGAAGGTTCAGGGCTTTTTTCCTCCGGATGGGAACATTCTTCTCCCTGGCAGTCTGGAGAATATAGGCCACCCGTTCGGATAATTCGGGATGGGTCATGAAGACGCCGGGGTCTACGTAGGGGCGCTTCATCTGGTCGTAGATCATGGCTTCAAGGGAGGTTACCATCGCCGCAGGCGGAAAGCCCGCCTCCACAAGGATGCGGAATCCTTCCTTGTCGGCCTCCCGCTCAAGATCCCTGCTGTAGGAATTGGTCACCGCAATCTGGGCGAGGTTGGTGAGAATCATGGGACCCGCGCTTCCCTGGGA
>JAPXRK010000201.1:0-2164 GCA_033813575.1 Synergistales bacterium | reverse complement strand
AGCCAGGTTGATCTTCGATGCCCGTGCCGTCTGGATAATGACGTGGCGCCTGTCGGCGTGGATGAGTTCGTGGGCGAGAATGGCGGCCACCTCCGCATCCGTTCGGAGGAATTCCAGCATGCCCGTGGTGAAGTAGACAATGCCCCCGGGAAGGCTGAAGGCGTTGACCATTTTCTCGCGGACGATCCTGACCTCGTAGGGAAGAGGACGCGAAAGGTGGGGAATAAAGCGGCCGAGCAGCATGGAAAGTCGTGCGCTCAGGGCGGGGTCGGCTACCCGCTCCCACTGTTTTTCCACGTCGGCAGCAACTTTCTCGCCGAGGGCGATTTCCTTCTTCATGGTGTCCTGTGAAGCAGAGAGGGGAAGAGCGGTCAGAAAGAACATGAAAAAAAACAGAATGCCGGCGGTTCTCCTGCGAAATTTCATGGGCAATTCCTCTAGAACGACCCTCCTGACTTGTAGTAGCCGTGGACGGCCTTCTTTCCCCGGTTCAGCCTGAGCATTTCCTTTCTCAGGTCTGCCACGTGCTCTTCAAGGAGGTTCTGAACTTCCTGCTCCTGTTCAAGCACACTGCCCGCCACGTCGCGGATGACCGCCAGGGAGGCCTTCAGGTCATCCGTCCCGACGGCCCCCAGGAGGGATGCGACTTTTTCCCAGAACACCGGACCGTCCCTGCCCTCGGAAAGGCCAAGGCCCGTACAGATGGTGTTCCATCCCTCCTGCACCAGCTCCTGCCGGGAGATCACGTCCTGTTTCTCGACGAGAATAGAGAGAAGACAATCCAGATTGCCCGACCTGACACACTCGCCCTCTTTCTGAACAAGGAGGGCGAGTTCGTTGTACAGGGCAAGTTCTGTGGATGCCAGGCTTGAAAGGTTCTCCCGGAAGTCATCCTGCAATGTTGAGCCCCCCCGCGGGCACTGCCTGGCGTTCCCTGGAAACATCGGCCGAGGGGATGCCCGGAATGTGGTGCTCCTGCTGTTGCTCTGCCGCCAGTTTGATGACGGCTTCCTCCCATGTTCCCTTGAGCTCCTCGAGCATCCCCCTGACGACGGAGACCTTTTCGGGTTCCTTGCGGACGTTGGCTTCCACGAGGAGAAAGTACATGAAGTCGTACAGCTTCATCAGTCCTTCCGCCACTTCTCCGCCGGTCTCCATGTTAAGGGTGACCATGAGCTCACGCAGGACATCCTGGGCTTTCTGAATGTTCCTGTTGGCTTCCTCCGTGTTGCCGGAGACAAGAGCGGTTTCAGCGTTCCTGCAGGCCTTCACGCCTATTTCGTAGGTTATGAGGAGAAGCTGTTCTCTTGAAGCGGTATTCACTCTGTTGGCGATGTATACTGCCTGGGCATTCTGGGCGTTCCTGGAGTCCATGAAAAATTCCTCCTTCCTCTCCCTCTGTTTCGGCCGGTGCCGGTGAAAACATTACCCCATCCGAAAAAAGGGACTTCAGGAGAGATGCTCAAGCTCCACGAGGGGGATGAAACCTTCCACGGCTTTTCTGTTTTGAATGCCCTTGCCCACGTGGGCGGCGCACTCCCAGGCGGAAGCCATGGCGAAGCGGATCGTTTCCTCGGTTGTCATCCCTTCTTCCCTTGCAACAACGAGCCCGGCGAGAAGGGCGTCACTGGCCGAAAAGATGGAGCGGACGCTTTTCCTGTCCGCCAGGGCAAGGTAGATACCGTCAGGAGAGAAAAAGACGTTGCCGTAGGTTCTGTAGGAGACGACCGCCCACTCCACTCCTTTCGCCTGGAATCCGGAGACCACGTCAATCAGGTTGTCCAGCGAGGTGAGAGACCGCCCCATGACTTTTGACATGAAGCGGTGGTCCGCTTTCACCACGGTGGGGCCGGCCTCGAGGGCTGCCATGAGAGGCGGCCCGGCAGCATCCACCAGGGTGGGTATTCCTTTTTCCCTGGCGAGGAGGACAAACTCGGCGAAGATATCCTCAGGAACGCCTGGAGGCAGCGATCCCCCCAGGATGACCATCCGCGTCCTCTGCAGAATCCTCCGGTAAACCTTCCTCAGGCGGTCCACTGCCTCAGGGCTGACGGCGGGACCGGCCTCGGAAATGCCGGTTTCAACGTGGCCCGTATCGTCGATGACATACACATTGGTCCGGGTCTCACCGGGAATATGGACGAAATCCGTGGTTATTCGGGAA
>JAPXRK010000200.1:0-3850 GCA_033813575.1 Synergistales bacterium | reverse complement strand
AATGTATGATCCGGTATGACACAATTGCTCCCTCCCCTCTTATAGGGCGTACTTGCTGAACTGTGCCCGAATGCCGCTCACGGCTTCAGACAGCTTCTCGGGGTCGAGCACCATTTCCATCATGCTGATCTGCTCTTCCCAGGCGTTTGCGTCGCATTCGTCCCGAATCTCCTGTTCAAAGACATGGTATACGGCGAGTCCAGACTGGACTCCGGCCAGGGGACCTGCAAATGTGGGGTCTCCGTTGCTAACCGTTTCGGCGTAGATTTCAGCGCCTTCGGCATCGGAGGAACCCAGAATCACGACCGTGTTTTCCGGGCCGTACTTCTCAGCAGCATCCTTTATGCGCTGCTGGTTCTGCAGATCCATGGCTCCTGCGGCGGTTCAGACGAAGCATTCGGTCACCGAAAAGACGATATCGGCGCCGCTGTTCTTCAAGCATGCTTCCATGGCGGGGCCGGGAACGCCGTCGCGCTCACCGAGCAGCAGCACTTTCTTGCCTGCCAGTTTTGCCATGCTGTGACACCTCCTTGTGGTTGTGCGGTTCAAAAAATCAGATGGTGTAGGCTCCAAGCTTCGTGTAGCCGAGCTCGCTGGTGGCTCCGAGGATGGCCTGGAGCTCCACGGTGATGGTGCCGTCGGCGGCGAGGGATCCCTGCCAGCCTCCAGCGATGACGTTGGCTTCCTCGGGAACGCCGATGACCTTCTTCATGGGAGGAAGGACGATCACTTCATTGGCGTTTCCGGCGGTGACGCATGCGTCGCCCTCGGGGCAGGAGTCGGCAAGCGACTGGCTCGCGCCGTCCTGGCCGGCGTACTCGTCGGTGAGAAGGGTGGTCTTGATCCCGGCCCGCTCCGCTTTCCAGCAGTTCATGATCAGGTCCGCGTCGGGGTTGCCGAAGCCTTCCTCGGAAATGAGGAGGCCGTCCACCCCGAGGGTCTTCGCGAGCTTGATGGAATAGAAGGAGCTTCTCTTCTTGTCGGCGAGGGTCACGTTTTCATTGGTGACGATGCAGCCGAGGAAGTTGAAGTCCTTGCCGTGGCGCCTGAACATGTGGTGGATCACCGGGTTGTTCTGGTGGGAATAGGTGTTGTTCTTGTCGCAGGCGGACACGCAGTTGCCCGAGACGATGGCCCCGTCCATGACTTCCGTGGGGTTGAGGAAGGTGGGAAGGATCTTCTTCACGTCCACGCCGTAGAGGTATGTATCGTGAAGGAGGCCCTGGGACTGGAGCATGTAGAGGTAGGCGACCTTCGGCAGTCCGGGATGGGCGGCCATGGCGTTCTTCAGGCAGGGGGTCTCGTAGGTCTCGACCTCGTCGGCAGGGGTTCCGAGGCACTTCTCCGCCAGGTACGCGGCGGCCTTCAGCCCGGCCATCCTGCAGGCGGTCTCGAAGTCGTGCTTGTCGACGCCTTCGACGTTCTCGAGGATCACAACGACGTTGCAGGTCCGGGAGTAGGGCGTATAGTCGGCCCCGGGACCTGTCATGTCGATGATGCCTTCCTGAAAGCGGACGATCTTTCCTGTGGTCACGACGGCGGCTCCGGAGAGGACGAGGGTCTTGCCCTCGCCTACGGATTCGACGTCCGACACCATGCCGGGGAAGATGCCGCCGGGGCCTTCCATCTTGAAGCGAGGCTCCACGACGTCCTTCACGGGAAGGATGCGGACGCTCTCGCCGGGAAGGGCAAGGTCCACGTCCACCTTCGAGAGCCGTTCGTCGCCCGCGAGAACGGAAAGAAGCTCCTTCTTGTTCACCGTCAGCACGCCGCCCTTGGCAAAGGTTGTGTCACCCCAGGCCAGCTTGTTGATTTTTACCTTGTGCAGCTCAAGTTTCATGGTTGTCTGTTCCCCCCTTTTTGGGTGTGAAAGGCTACTTCAGAAGAGCCTCCACATTTTCCCTGATCTTTTCCAGGGTCACATCTCCGCCGCTGATCCTGGTGACTTCCGCGCCGCCCTTCCAGAACAGGAAGGTGGGAAGGCCCATGACCTTGTTCGCGATGGCGACTCTCCGGTTCTCGGAAACATCCACGGAACAGAACTTCACCTTGCCTTCGTACTCCTCCGCCATCTTGTGGACGTTGGGGAGCAGCGCCATGCAGGGGCCGCACTTGGGTCCCCAGAAGTCAACGAGCACCGGAAGTGCGCTCTCCTTGACCTCGGCGTCGAAATTCTCCTTCGTCAATTCAACCATTATCCTTCACCTCCTTTCAATGACCTGTCTTCAAAGATTCCCGGGGCCACAGGCCGTACCGGGAAAGGCTTTCCTTCATGAGCTCCGCGTCGATAAAGGCATAATCACCCCGGACCGTACCGGGCATCCCCTTGTCGGAGAGAATTCTCTCCTTCTGGGCCAGGTACACGCCGAGGGCATTTTCAAGAAATTCCAGGGACTGGAGATCGAGGGGAGGCCGGGAGTCCCCTGCGGGACGCTCCAGGAGAACGGAACGGTAGGGGTGCTGGTGGGGGCGGAGATTGCCGTAGAGAGGATGGGACAGCAGAGTCCAGCCCATGTGGATTAAATCCCTCGACCGCAGGAGGACAGACAGAGAATCCCCCTCCACAAAGTCGCAGGACGGAATGGTGTTCCGCAAAAGAGGATTGTTTGTGACAAGAAGCCTGCGACAGGACATCCAACTGCCTCCCTATGCCTATAGGCAAGACACTCTCTGTCGCATAGCCCCGGAGAGGAGAGAAACCGCATCGGGGGAGCTATTTTTTTCAGAGATCCGTCCGGCCGCAATCCTTTCGCCTGAGAGTTTCCGCCCGCCCCGTTCGGCGAGCCTTGCCCCTTCGGCGCTTTCCTTTATTCTCAGGAAAGTCTCTCTTGCGGCGTTCATCCGGAGATCATGTTTATTTTACACAATGAAAAAAAGGAGTCAAGCCTTTTTGTGAACAGAACAACAATAGAAAACAAAGCGGGGCCCCCGGAGGGGCCCCGCTGAGAACCGATTACCACTTCAGGCCGGTGATGAAGATGTACAGGATCGCGAGAGGAGCGATGACCCTGCAGACCCAGATCCACAGCTCCATGATGCCGAAGGCGTGGGTGCCTTCGTTGGTGACTTCCTTCCGTGCGTCCGCCGTCCAGAACCAGCCCACGAAAAGGGCGATGAACACGCCGCCCAGGGGCAGGAGAACATTGGAGGAGAGGAAGTCCATGGCGTCGAGGAAATCCTTCCCGACGATCTTCGGCGATCCGGTGAGGGACATGGCGGAAGGCACGCCGAGGGCGAAGATGAGGAATCCCATGATCCATGCAGCCTTGGGCCTGGACCAGCCCTTGTCGATGAAGTAGGCGGCGACGACCTCGAGAAGGGAAATGGCTGACGTAATTGCGGCGATAAAGAGGAGCAGGAAGAACAGGGCGGACCAGATCATCCCTCCGGGCATCTTGGCAAAGACCGACGGAAGGGTGACGAAGGTCAGGCCGGGGCCGGCGCCGGCGTCAACACCAAACGCGAAGACTGCCGGGAAGATGGCGAGGCCTGCGAGCACCGCAACGGAGGTGTCGATGATGCAGACCTGGATGGCGGCGCTGGGAAGGGCCGTCTGCTTGTCCACGTAGCTGCCGTAGGTGATCATACATCCCATTCCCAGTGAGAGGGAGAAGAACGCCTGCCCCAGGGCCGCTGCGAAGGATTCACCAGTCAGCTTGGAGAAATCAGGTTTCAGGTAAAACTCAAGTCCCTTGCCGGCTCCCTCGAGGGTCACTGAACGGACGATGAGAATGATAAGAATGACAAAAAGGGCGGGCATGAGGATCTTGCAGTATTTCTCGATGCCCTCGCCGATGCCCTTGTAGACCACCCAGATGGTCATGAGCATGAAGATCGCCTGGTAGATGAT
>JAPXRK010000199.1:1256-3859 GCA_033813575.1 Synergistales bacterium | reverse complement strand
AATCGGCCGCTATGGGAGCGATGTCGCCACTTTCAAGGATTTCCGAGGAAAGGTCCACAGCCTTTCCGTTCAGTTTCGCCGCCACGGCGCCGCTTTTGACACCCAGTTTCTCCAGTGCTTCCCCCGCCGCTCCCGACGAAAGCCGCACGCTTTTTCCTCCCGGTTCCTTCAGTTCGTACATGATTCTCTCCTCCTCGAAAAGATGAAAAAAGCCCACGCCATCTCCCTCTGGAGACGGCATGGGCTTGCCGTGGTTCCACTCCAATTCCGCCCTTTCAAAAAAGGACGGCGCTCGTAGACCGCTGTCAGGGGCGGACCCCGGCGCCTTGTTCCCGAAGGTTTGTCGGCGCCAGCTCAGGGGCGGTTTTCGAGGAAGTTCCGCAGGAAACCTTCCAGCCTCGGGTTTCCCTCTCTGGTGCGGAGGGGTTCTTCTACTCTCCCCATCATCGCGTGATCCTGTTTTTGTGTCTTATACCCCGAAAAGGCGTTTCTGTCAACTCCTGCCGGTGCTTCCGAAACCGCCTTCACCCCGCTCCGAGTCAGCCAGGGCTCCCTCCCTCCAGGAAATCCTGGACACCGGGGCCAGAATGAGCTGGGCGATCCTGTCGCCGGCCGAGATTGTGAAGGATTCCTTTCCGTGGTTGATGAGGAGCACCCGTATCTCGCCCCTGTAATCGCTGTCGATGGTTCCGGGAGCGTTCAGCACCGTGACGCCATGCCTGGCCGCCAGGCCGCTTCTGGGCCTGACCTGCCCCTCGAATCCTTCGGGAAGCTCGATTTTCAGACCCGTCGGCACGGCGGCCCATTCACCGGGAAGAAGAACGCAGTCCCCGGCCGCCCTCAAGTCAACGCCAGCGGAAAAAGGCGTGGCATATTCCGGAAGGGGAAGCTCGTTCGCCCTCCCCTCCCGGACGATCTTTACAGGCACTTCCATTGAGGCCTATTCCCTTCCTCCGGAAGAATGACGGCGCGGAGCGCCGCCCCTCCTGTCTCCCCCCCGGTCAGGCCTGCCGCCGCCATGGGAAGAGCGCTCCCTGTCGGGGGAAGGATTGGCCTTTGCTGCAGCAGCAAGGGCGGCAATGGCCTCCTCCCGCTCCTTTTCGGCGGGAAGCACGTCGGAAAGTCCCTCGTCGGAGATCCGGGCTTCGTTCTCCAGGATGCGGCGTCTGGTCAGGTTCACCCGGTTCATGTCGTCGATTTCCTTGACCATCACCAGGACCTTGTCCCCCACCTTGAAGACGTCGTCCACCTTTGGGATCCTGTGGGTGCTCACCTCGCTCACGTGGAGAAGCCCCTCCTTCCCGGGGAGGCACTCGATGAACACGCCGAAGGCCATGAGCCTGGTGACCGTGCCGTAATACACCTCGCCGGCCTCGAGGTCCTTCGTGAGGCCTCGGATAATGGCAAGGGCCTCGTCGACTTTGTCCTGGGAGGAGCCGCCGATGTAGATTTCTCCGTTGTCCTCCACGTTGATCTTCACGCCGGTCTTCTGGGTGATTCCCCGGATGACCTTTCCGCCGGGGCCGATGACGTCGCGGATCTTTTCAGGATCGATGGTGGTCATGAAGATCCTGGGGGCGTTGGGAGAAAGCTGTGCCGGCACGGGAATTGCGGCCTCCATCTTGTCGAGGATGGCCATCCGTGCCGCTTTTGCCTGACTGAGGGCCTGCTCAAGAATACCCCTGGTGATGCCCCCGGCCTTGTTGTCCATCTGCAGGGCGGTCACTCCGTCCCTGGTTCCGGCCACCTTGAAGTCCATGTCGCCGAAGTGGTCCTCGAGCCCCTGGATATCCGTCAGGACGGCGACCTTGTCCCCTTCCTTGATGAGCCCCATGGCGATGCCGGCAACGTGCTTCTTCATGGGAACTCCCGCGTCCATCAGGGCGAGGCTTCCGCCGCAGATGGATGCCTGGGAGCTTGAACCGTTGGATTCGAGGATGTCGGAGACAACCCGCATGACGTAGGGGAAATCAGCCTCCTCGGGGATCATGGGACGAAGCGCCCTTTCGGCAAGGGCTCCGTGCCCGATTTCTCTTCTGCCGGGTCCCCGCATGGGCCGGACTTCACCCACTGAATAGGGGGGGAAGTTGTAGTGAAGAATGAATCTCTTGGCGGGCTCGTCCTGTTTCAGTCCGTCAAGGATCTGGTCGTCGACACCCATCATGCCGAGGGTGGTCACCACGAGGGCCTGGGTTTCGCCCCGGGTAAAAAGGGCCGAACCGTGGACCCTGGGGAGAATCCCCGTCTCGCAGCTGATGGGTCGAAGCTCGTCCATGGCCCTGCCGTCCACCCGGACCCGCTCGTCGACGATGAGGGAGCGCATGGTCTTCTTGACCATTTCGTCGATGAAGGCGGCGATATAGTCTCCGCTGTCCGGATACTCTTCCGCGAAATGCTCCTGGGCCTTGTTTCTCGCCGCAGACAGCTTGTCCCCCCGGGGCTTCTTCTCATGGATCTGGACCGCGTCCCGGATCTCGCCGCCGAGGTTGTCGGCAATCCAGCGGTCGATGTCGGGGAAGGCCGGAGGCGCGGGCAGAACGAGTTTTTCCCGGCCGAGGGAAGCCCGCATCTCGTTGAAGAGGCCGACGATCTTCCTGATTTCC
>JAPXRK010000199.1:0-1246 GCA_033813575.1 Synergistales bacterium | reverse complement strand
AGGGCATCCACGAGGATCTCCTCCGAAACTTCCCGGGAACCGCACTCCACCATGGTGACGCCGTCAAGATGCCCGGCGACAAGCAGGTCAAGGCCGGAAACAAGCATCTGCTCCTCGGTGGGGTTCACCACGAGTTCCCCGTCAACAAGGCCGATCCGCACGGCGCCGACCGGTCCTCCCCAGGGGATGTCAGAGATGGAAAGGGCAGCGGACGCCGCATTTATGGCAAGGACGTTGGGCGGGTTGATCTGGTCGACCGCCAGTACGGTGGCCACCACGTGAACATCATATCGCATGGTTTCGTCAAAAAGGGAGCGGATAGAGCGGTCCACCATCCTTCCGCTCAGGACTGCGGTTTCAGAAGGGCGGCCTTCACGCTTGATGAAGCCGCCGGGAATTTTTCCCGCCGAATAGAATCTTTCTTCGAAATCAACAAGAAGGGGGAAGAAATCGATCCCCGTCCTCGGCTTGTCGGTGATACACGCCGTAGCGAGAATCGTTGTCTCGCCGTAATTCGCCATCACGGCTCCGTTGGCCTGTTTTGCCACCTTGCCGGTGGCAAATACGAGAGGACGGCCTCCCACTTCAACTGAAAACTTCTTTTCCATTCACTGTTCCTCCTCTATAGGTCTTTTCTCTTTTTGTATGCGGAGTAAGAATACCATAATCCGGGCCCGGAAAACCAAAAAAAATGCGGGGACAGATGTCCCCGCACCGAACTTTCTTCCGGCCGTCCGATCAGTGCCGAAGCCCGAGCCGCTCGATGAGCGTCTTGTACCGGTTGAAATCCTTGTCCCTGAGATACCGGAGGAGCTTTCTTCTTGTTCCGACCATCTTCAGGAGGCCGCGGCGGGAATGAAAGTCCTTCGTGTGGATCTTCAGGTGCTCCGTGAGGTCGCGGATGCGCTGCGTAAGCATGGCAACCTGGACCTCGGGAGATCCCGTATCCGCCCCGTGGGTACGGTACTCCGAGATGATACCCTGTTTCTTTTCCTTCTCGAGCATGTTCTTCACCTCAACAAAAAAATCCCGAAACCAAGAAAGGAGTCTTTCATCCGTATCCGAGTCTGGGTCGGAAGAATAGTACCATTTCCACCGTCAGAAAGCAAATCTGCATGGCGTTTCCCGGGCTCTCTTTCTCAAAGCCGTCTTTTTTCCAAGGGAACGCAGGGCACATTTTTCAGCAAAATTTCAGATTCCGGGCGACCATTTCATTTTGTCCTCGACTTTTAAATATCTCTGTGCT
>JAPXRK010000198.1:364-3882 GCA_033813575.1 Synergistales bacterium | reverse complement strand
ACACGAGTGTGCCGTCGTCGGCAGCGTCAGATGTGTATAAGAGACAGCTGGAATACAATGTACTCCCTGTCGCCCATGCTGACGGAATCCTCACCGGGAATGAAAAAATCAGTCACGGGTTTTCCTGAAAGATCTCCCCCGGGTACCAGGGAGGCGAACGCCTCATTCGCCTTGACAACAATTCCCTGGGAGTCTGTGGTAAGAACGGGCAGGGGAATGCTTTCAACCGGTGGTCCCGTGACCGGTGCGCCCAACGGGCCGGCGGTCAGGGAGGCACTCTCACCGGGATGGGGCTTTCCCCGAAGAAAAAGATTGAGGAGAACAAAAGAGCCGGAGACAGCGGAAAGGACTCCGGTCCAGGAAATGACGGGAAGGGTTCCCGATTCCAGGGAAACCACCGTCATAATCAGCCCCTGGGCAAGGAGTTGGATCGGAGAGAGAAGATGGAAGAGGTGCTTTCTTATGGCTGAAGCGTAAGCCGCGCACAGGACGAAATACACAATCATAAGGAGCGCCCAGAAAGGCGCTCCTGTCTTCAAAGGCACCGATTGCCCTCCGAGGATGAACAATGCGAGGGCAATCGGAAGGGATACGAATGGTGGAAGGGTAATCCATGCACTCATCGTGCGTGCCGCATCTCCGTCCTCATTGGGAGATTATCTGAACACGACCGTCTCGTCCGCGGGGTAGCCGATCCTGAAGAGAACCTCCACCTTTTTCTTTTCGCCCGGGGCGAGAGAAAGTTTCCAGGACAGGATATTTTCTTTGTCCTGTTCCGCCGGTTTGGGTTCAATCTTCAGAGTCTCCACGGAAATTTTTTCCTGGGCTGATACCGGAATCCTATCCTTGAGAATGACGGTGATTTCCTTTGCAAGCCCATTGGTGATTTCAATGGAATAACCGTCCTCCAAGCGTCCTTTCCCTGTCCAGGTGCTGCCTTCCCTTGAAACCATCTGTTCCCTGACGGCCTTTACCAGGGGCATCTTCCCGAAGGCGAGCCGGATATCCGTTCCCGCTCCCTGTTCAGGGAGCGTTGTCTTCGCGGAAAGTTTGCCGTCCACAGAAAGTTCCGCAGGACCCGGAAGAAGAGGAACCGATATTTTCTTGGCTTCAGCGGTAATCCACGCTTCTTCGGAAAGCACGGGAACGGACTCGATGGTGACCTCGCCTTTCAGCTCAAATTCACCCAGCAGAAATTCCGCCTGGCGATTGTCTCCGGGGAGTGTCCCCTTTGCCAGGGCGGTCATGTCCGTCATGGATTGGATGATCTCCGGAGCAGCGGGGGCAGGGGCAGGAGCCGCAAGTTTAAACTCCGCCCGTGGAGAGAGCGCCATTTCCTCCATCATGAGGGCCCTTCTCGCTGTTTTTTCCTCAAAATCAGCCACGAGAGGGAAGAGGTCGGGTGCGGATATCGAAGTTGATGGAATCGTTGTATGGAAGAAAAGATCTCCTTCCAGAACAATACCTGTATGCTGGCTGGCCCTGGCGAGGAGAGAGGACCGGATGCCCCCCGATTTGGTATCCAGGTTCATCCTGTAAAAAGGTGACCACCCAGCATGCCGGGTCCATGCTTCCACGAGCAGTCTTTTCCCGCCTTCGGGGCGTGCGGAAACAATGACCGCGGTATCCGGATCCTGAGGCATCCGGGCGGAAAAATCAGCCTTCAGTGTTTCGAGCGTCTTTTTCCCCTCTTCTATCTCGGAAGAAATGGCGATGAGCTCCGTCTCCAGTTTCTCCCGCGTTTTCCTGGCCGCTTCGACGTACTCGGGCATATCCGATCCCTTGAGGTCCTTGGGCAGCGGTCCGGAGAGGAGTTCGAAGGATTGGTTTATCGCCGAGATCCTGCCCGTCAAAACGGCGAGTTTTTCTTCGTTCTCTTTGATCGTGGCGTGAAGCTCCTTCAAGTCTTCAGGGATCCATCCGGGCCGGGGTACGCCGACCGCCTCGAAGGACAGTATTTTCTGCCCTTCTTCAGGGAGAGGCCGGATGGTGGACGGCTCGAAGGTCCCCGGCAGCTCGAAGCTGACGAAAGGAGTCGCCGGTACAGAGAAGAGGATTCGGGCCCCCCTCGGATACAGGTCGACTTTCGATACGTCGGGAAGAATGGATTCAGCGGAAACAGGGCCCAGAAAACCGAACAGGAACAGCGCGGATGCTGCAAGTACGGTACAGGCTAATTTCAATTCACTTCCTCCTTTCATCCCCGCGACGGGGGGAAATGGACTCATCAGAATGATAGCAGAAAAGTACCTGCGAAACCGCATCTGTCCGTCGATTCTTGTTTTTTTTGTTTTTCCCCTGAAACGGTTATAATGTTTTCCGGGCGGAAAGCCCTGAAGCAAAGGAGGGAAGCATCATGCTCAAATGTGGAATCATCGGCCTGCCCCTGAGCGGAAAAAGCACGGTATTCAACGTGGTCACCCGGGCGGGCGCCGAGGTAAAGCCCTATGCGAGCGGAAAAACGGATCCCAACAGGGCGATGGTCAACGTCCCGGATGAACGGTTCGACAACCTGGTCCGAATTTTCGAACCGCGGAAAGAAACGCCTGCGACGGTGGAATTCGTCGATCTTGCGGGACTGTCGAGAAACGCGAGCAAGGGAGAAGGGCTGGGGAATTCCTTTCTCTCCTTTGTTTCCGAATCCGACGCTCTTGTTCACGTGATACGGCTGTTTGAAAACCCGGATGTGCCTCACCCGGAGAACAGCATCGATCCTGTCAGAGACTGGTCCATTGTCGAAATGGAACTTATTTTCCGGGATCTCGGCGTCATCGAGAACAGGCTTTCCAGGCTTCAGTCGAAGAAAAAGAACATTCCGGCGGAACAGGCAGAAGAAGTACTGCTCGAAAAATGCCAGGCCTGTCTCCTTGAAGAAAGGCCTCTGAGGGATCTCCAGCTCACCCAGGAAGAAATGCGCACCCTGAGCGGATTTGCCTTTGTGACGCTGAAACCGGAAATGATAGTGGCCAACCTGGACGAAAACCAGACGGATGAACACCTCCCTCTTCTGGAATCACTCCGTTCCCTGGCATCGGAAAAAGGGCTGAGCTTCGTTCGGGTTTTCGGAAAAATGGAGATGGAGCTCGCCGACCTCTCTCCGAACGAGCAGGCTGAATTCATGCAGGACCTGGGAGTGAAAGAACCGGGAAGGGACCGGCTTATCACGGAAGCGTACAGGCTTCTCGGCCTCATCTCCTTCTTCACGTCGGGCAAGGACGAGGTAAAGGCCTGGACGCTCCGCCAGGGAGAAACGGCCGTTGATGCCGCCGGAACGATTCACTCCGACCTTGCGAGAGGTTTTATACGGGCGCAGGTGGTTTCCTATGAGGACTTCGCCGCCCATGACGCGTCCCTTGCGAAATGCCGCGAAAAAGGGGTTCTTCGCCTGGAGGGAAAAGAGTACAAGGTCGCTGACGGGGATATGATAGAAATACGGTTCAATGTCTAGTATGGTAAAATCATGGGAACCTCTGAACAAGAACTGATCCAGCGTCCAACAGTTGAACCTTGACAGCCGA
>JAPXRK010000198.1:0-354 GCA_033813575.1 Synergistales bacterium | reverse complement strand
AGTATGGTAAAATCATGGTTCAAATTTTTCATTAGAGGAGGCGCTTTTTTATGGCCATGCCGATGCAGGTAAGTCTCGACGAAATTCTCTCCATGCTTCTCGCGAGGGTTGACAGCCTTGCCCTGAGCGACGAGAACTCAAAGAGCAAGTTCAATATCATCACCCGGGTGCTTTACAAAAAAGGAATAATCACTGACACGGATGTGATCGATTCCATCAGGGAAGAGCACCGGATGCTCAAGAGTCTCGGCCTCATCGCGGAAGAGCCGGAAGAGGATGTAGTTGAGGCTATCGCCGAGAACATTCTCCAGTGGATCAAGGGTGACGTGGACGCCCTGAAGAAGGGCATGGAAG
>JAPXRK010000197.1:0-3894 GCA_033813575.1 Synergistales bacterium | reverse complement strand
GAGCGAACCGGGGCCTGACCGCAGGCTGCATCGGAAGCAGAAAACCGTGAACGTGAATCTTCCCCAGGGAGTGACCGATGGGTCGCGAATACGGCTCAAGGGGCAGGGATCGCGGGGAGGAGATCTTTACCTCGTCCTCAAGATCGCTCCCCATCGTCGTTTTTCCCTTGAGGGGTACGACCTGGCCTCAATCCTGAAGGTCGCACCGTGGGAAGCAGCCCTTGGGGCAGAGGTTCCTGTGGAGACCATTGAAGGCAGGGTGTCAATGAAACTGCCTTCCGGGACCCAGCAGGGGAAGAAGCTCCGGCTCAAGGGGAAAGGTATCCCGAGGCGCAGAGGGGCAGCCAGGGGAGACCTGATAGTGACGATTGAAATAGTCATTCCGGAGAAGCTCACCGAGAGGGAAAGGGAGCTTTTTGAAGCCCTGGCGGCACACTCTCCCTTCAATCCTCGGGCGTAAGGAGCAGAGGTGCATGGCCCGGCGATTCCGCCGGGCCCTTTTCTACGGCTTCGACCGTTATCCTGGAGGTCGCTGTTTTTCCCTTTGAATCCACCAGCGAGACCGAATGCGTCCCTCTTTCGAGTGTCCAGAAAAGGGGAACCGTTCCTTCCTGTTTCCCTATGAATTTGCCTCCCACGAACCAGTACACCGGAGGAGTCGCTCCTTCTGCTTTCAGGGAGGTCTTCTGGGTTCCCCCGAAAGGAGTGAGGAAGTATTTCGATCCCGGAAGAGGAGAAACAATTGCAGCCTCCCTGCCGGTTTTGAACTCAAGCGCCCTCCGAAGGGCATACTCCTCGAGTTCAGCCGGCCAGACAATTTTTACCTCCCCGTCCCTGAATACATGAAGCCGGCAGGGGGCAGGAGCCGATATGCCGGAGAGGGCGTATTCCGTCCTCGTTGAGGGGCATACAGGAGAGGGAGGAGCCCCGGAGAGTGCGCAGACAGCCCTGGTTTCCACGCCGGAAGGGATCTCGTACCACCCTGCTTCGGGGAGACTTCTCAGGATCTCGACGATCACCGGTGCGGCGGCGTGAAGACCGACCAGTTCCCCATGGGGTTTTCCTGAAGGGTCACCCATCCATATGATGACGGTATACTTTGGGTTATAGGCGGCAGTCCAGGCGTCCCTGTACCCGTAGGAAGTCCCTGTTTTGAAAGCGAACCAGCCTTTTTCTCTTTCGATCCTCTTTCCCTGGACCGGGAGAAGTCTTCCCGTATCCTTCAAAATATCCGCTATCAGGAAAGCCGCGCCTTCCGAGACGATCCGCCGTTCAGGGAGGATTTCATCCCGGAGAAAAACAGGAGACCTGCGTATCCCGAGGTTTGCAAGCATGCAGTAGGCTTCCGCCATCTGAAGCAGAGTCACTTCCCCTCCTCCTAGGATCAGGGAGTCGCCATAGTACCCGGTAGGTTTCGAGAGTGTCCTGAAGCCGGCATTTCTCAGGAGATCGAGGACGAGTTCCTGACCTGCGGCACGCAGGATCCGGACGGCAGGGACATTGAGGGAATCTGCCAGGGCTGTCCTCAGGGGCACTGGCCCCCTGTAGGTCATGTCGAAATTGCGGGGTGCATTGCCCGAAAACGCGAGGGGAGTATCGGCCATGAGCGTGGACGGTGTATGGGTTCCCCGTTCAAAGGCGGCGAGGTACGCGAAAGGCTTCAGGGCCGAACCGGGAGACCTGGGACTGCGCGCACAGTCCACCCAGCTTCCGGAAAGTCCTGTGCCGAGCCTTACATTGCCGCAGTATGCGCGGATTTCACCCGTTTTGTTTTCCATCACGATTCCCGCTCCGGTTATTTCCTCCGGAAGGGCGGCCAGTGAAGCTCCTAAAGTTCGTTCAAGGAGCTCCTGTATCCGGGTGTCCAGGGTCGTGTGTATCATGCCTCCCTGCCTGCGGTCACCGAGTGCGGCCAGGGCGAAATGCCGGGCTTTTGAAGGAAGGCTTCTTCTTTCCTCAGGCAGAGGTTCCGAAAGTGCAAGACGGAGCTGCCCGCCTGATATGATTCCCCTCTCCGCGAGCAGAGAAAGGATGAAGTCCCTTCTGTTTCGGGATGTCTCAGGATTTCTGTCCGGACGGTACAGAGACGGACCCTTGAGCATCCCCACCAGCAGGGCTGCTTCAGCAAGGGACAGTTCCGCCGCAGATTTTGAGAAATACATGCGGGCCGCAGCCTCTACCCCCCGTATGTTTCCGCCGAACGGGGCACGGTTCAGATACAGTTCGAGGATCCGTTCCTTGGAGAAGACCTGTTCCGCTTTGACTGCTGCCGCGAATTCAATGAGCTTCGTCTGGACGGTGCGGGGCCTGGGATGAGAAAGGCGTATGAGCTGGCTCGTAATAGTGGAGGCTCCCGAAACGACCCTGCCGGAACGGATGTTCTGAAGCACGGCGCGAATAACCGAAATAAGGTCAACTCCCCGATGGTCCCTGAATCTCCGGTCCTCCACCTCGACTGCTGCAAGGGGGATCCATTTTCCCATTTCGGAAAGCGGAATGGGGATCGACCACTCAGAGGACTCGGACAGTGCTGCGAAAAAGGGTTCCCCTCTCCTGTCCATAAGGACGGGGGATGAGTCCCAGGTCTCTATATCTTCCGGTGAAAACGGCAGGTGAATGAACAGGAGCAGAAGGGCTCCTCCCGCTGCAATTCCGGCAAGAAAAACAGCACGGATGAATCTGCGGGAAGAGCCCTTCATGGTCTAGCGTATTTCAGCCTTTCCGGCTGGAGTCACCGCGTTGATGTCGGGAGCGTACATGCCTTCAGCTGCGAGAGGGGGCAGTGTGAAGGTCCCCCTGCTGACCGCTCTCAAAAGGTATTTGTACTCCAAGGGCCTGTCCATGTAATCGATGAAGAGAAGAAGGCGGTCGTCCCTCATCTCCGCCCTGACGCCGTACGTCCTGGCGGGCTGCTGCTGTTCGGTTCCGCCGGAGAGCTTTATGTTCTCGATCTCCATTCCTCCGGGGAGCATATCAGTGACGACCAGGTCGCGAACTGCCCCGGCGGGAATTATCTTTATCGTTACCTCGATCCGTTCACCCCGCTCTAAAGCTGCACCCGGTTCAAGAGAATCACCTTTCCGGTTCTTCCACGACCGGGAAATAGAGACGCCGCTTGATGAGGCTGCGGGTGCCTGCTCGGGAACTCCCGCGGAAGTCCACGCGTAGTATGCTGTTCCTTCCCCGGTAAGAGAGAGGAAAAGAGCCCCATCGGGAATGTCGTGAAGCCCAAGGGACGTCTGCTGTCCCTCGAAGAAGGATGCCACTTCATTGCCTGCCTGGTCTTTTAGAACTGCAGTGAAGGGTTTGCGGGCTCCTTTCGTTTTCTCGATCCACTTCCCGAGCGCCAGGACACCCATGGCATTATCCTGGGTCGTGCTCCATGCCTGTTTCCTCGCCTGGGAAATGAGCTTTTCAGCGAGCGCCGCCGCAGGAGCGGAGAGCGGGTCAACCTCCGCCCACATGAGCAGCTTGAGCGCATCGGTCCTGGAGACTGACTCCAGAGTTGTGATGTCGCCTTCCCTGAGCGCCGGAGAAGAGGTCCCGAGTGATTTCAGAGGCTCTGATGTCCCTGATGAAAGGGCATAGGCTCCGGCGAGGAATACTGCTCCCGAAGGCCTGAGTGATGAGGTGTGTTCGCTTATGTGGGCCATCCATCCCAGCGGAGGCTCTCCTGCAAGGGCCAGTACGTAGGAAGCGTATGCCTTGAGCGTCATGTTTTCCCGAACGGTCCATTCTCTTTCGTCATTCGGCATAAGAGGCAGCAGTTGGCGGACATACGAGAGTGCTCCCTTCAGCAGGTCTTCGGGTACGTCGGCTCCATTTTTTCCGGCTTCCACGAGGAAATGGGAGGCATATACAGAACCCCACGGTGAGCTCGCGGAATTCCCGGGC
>JAPXRK010000196.1:0-3894 GCA_033813575.1 Synergistales bacterium | reverse complement strand
CGCTGTAGACGTTCATCCGTCCGTTCCGTATGAATCCTGCCAGGGTGACCCCCTGCCTGGATGCGAGCTCCGCACCTTCCGCCATTGCCGCCGAGATGCTTCCGAGAACCGGTATCCCTGCCCCTGCGGCTTTTATCACCATATCCTCCGGAAGGCGGCCGGAGATGATGAGGATAGTTTCAAAAAGGGGAATGTTGTGAAGCACTGCCCATCCGGCGGCCTTGTCCACTGCGTTGTGGCGGCCGATATCTTCTGTCAGGAAGAGCCTCCGTCCCGATTTGTGCAGAAGGGCGGCCGCATGGGTTCCCCCTGTCGCCCGGAAGACCGGTGCCTCTGCCAGCCAGTCCGCCCCGTCCTGCAGAATCGAAGGGGCGATGGTCCATTCTGCAGGAATGGGATCTCCGAGACGTGTCTCGGCATTCCCCGGAAGGATCGCAGACGCGGAAGAAGAGAGGATGCGGTTCAGGAGAGGCAGCCCGGCTGTCACGGTTTTGCGCCTGATGCTCACCATACCGGGGACTATTTCCAGGCTTGCAATATCGTTCCTGTCCGTAATAAGCCGCCTGCATTTCAGATGGCCGACAGCCCAGTATCGCTCCTCTCCCGGAGTATATGCCGCGGTGACCTGCCTTTCGCCGTCGAGTACGAGCGTGATCCTCGATTCTCTCAGCATACTGTCCTCTTCCGCCGATGAATTCCCGCCGTTTATCCGGAGGATCTTCCTGCGGACGATGCAGTCTCCGGAAGGCTCGGGAACAATCTCGATCGTATCTCCCGTTTGTACCGGTCCGCCGGAAAGCACCTCGCAGAAGATGCCAAGCCGGGGCATAATACAGTCCCCGGCCGCTTCATAGATGGCGCACCTGGAGTGGCACTCCTTCCCTATCTGGGTTACTCGGAGAAGCGCTCTTCCGATGCGGAGCATGTCTCCGAGGATCAGTCCTTTGAGGTCGATCCCTTCCGTGACAAGGTTCTCTGCAAAGGCTCCGTAGAAGAGCGTGGGAATTATCTGCTTCATCCGCTCGATCTCGGAAGCATCAAGAAGGCTTACCTGGCGGTGGGCGAAACCGAAATGCCCGTCGCCTTCAAGCCCCTTTCCCGGGATCAGAAGTCCCTTTCCAAAGTCTTTTTTCTGTATGCCTTTCTGCGGTGCGCTGCAGACCGCCCTGATGATCCCTCTCGACGCCATGGCCTAAAATTCTGCCTCCGGTATCCGTTCCAGGACGCCGAGAAGAAGGGCAAATCTCGAGGGCAGTTCACCGATCTCGATATATTCGGTGACTGAATGTGAACCGCCTCCCATTGCCCCGAGGCCGTCCACTGTGGGGACACCCATTGCGGCAGTGAAGTTCCCGTCCGAACCGCCTCCCGTTCCCTGCCAGCGTACGTCCACCCCTGCATGGCGTCCGGCTTCTTCCACCAGGGCACAGAGTTTCATGGTTTTCTGAGTGGGATTCATTGGGGGTCTTGTAAGGAAGAAGTCGGCGTCCACTGATATTCCCGGTGTGGCAGGATTGGCCCTGAGTTCGGCTATCTTCGCGGCGATCCGGTCTTTTTCCTCCGGGATCCTGATGCGAACGTCCACTGTCATGGATGCCTTCTCAGGGACAACATTCGCTCCGGTCCCTCCTGAAACCAGGCCGGCATTGAGGGTGGTGCCCTTTTCGAAATCCGTGAGGCTGTGAAGTCCCAGGATCCAGCAGGCCATCTCGTTAACGGCGCTTACGCCCTTCTCCGGTTCCACGCCCGCATGGGCGGCCTTGCCGTTGAACGTGACCTCGATACGCCCCAGCCCCTTCCGTTCGTTCATCAGGTTGCCGTTGGGCCGTGCCGGTTCCAGGATGACAGCCGTCCGGCTCTGTTTCGCCAGTTCCTCTATCCATGGGCGGGCATGCCGGGACCCGATCTCCTCCTCGCTGTTGTAAACGATGCAGAAGGATCCTTTTGCCTTTGCTTCGGTGAGAGCGCGGGCGGCATACAGCCCGAAGAGCAGGCCGGATTTCATGTCGTTCACACCCGGGCCGTAGGCCCGTTTCTCATCCCTTGAGAACGGACGTTCGGATACGGTTCCCTTCGGGAATACCGTGTCAAGGTGCCCGAGGAGGAATGCGTCGTATGGAGGTTTTCCGTTGGTGAACTTCAGGCTGGGTGCCACGGAAGGGTCAAGTTCTTTTTTCTCGACCGACCAGCCGATTTCGGCAAAGGCTTTCTCGAAGAAGGCCCCGATTTTCGCCACTCCTTCAGTATCCTTTGACTGGCTGTCTATATTTACCAGGTATTCGAGATCTTTCAGGTACTGCTCTGTGTTTAACGAAACATTCATGGGAAATTCCTCCTTTAAATAAAAAGCAGGAGGCTCACCGCCATGATCATCATTCCGACAATGAGCCCGTATATTGAAACGTGATGTTCACCGTACTTCCGTGCAGAGGGAAGAAGCTGGTCCACGGATATGAAGACCATAATTCCTGCCACTCCCGCAAATATGAGTCCGAAGAGTGTTTCCGTAAGAAAAGGCATGAGGACGAGCCAGGCAAGAAGAGCACCCACCGGTTCCGCCAGTCCTGAGAGAAAGGAGAGGCGGAAGGCCTTTGCCCTGCTCCCCGTTGCGTAGTAGACAGGAACCGATACGGCAATCCCTTCGGGTATATTGTGCACGGCGATGGCGACGGCGATCGGTACTCCAAGACGCGGATCCTGCATTGCCGCCATGAACGTGGCTATTCCCTCGGGGAAGTTATGGATGGCGATGGCAATTGCGGTGAGCACGCCCATGCGCATGAGGGAATGCTCCTGCCCCTTCTGTCCTGCCGCTCCCCTCATCTCCTCCACCCGGTGCATCTCGTGGGGATTTTCATGGGAAGGAACGAATTTATCGATAAGCATGACGGCGAACATCCCCACGAAAAACGCGATCGCTGTCACCCAGGAGCCCCATTTCTCCCCAAGATCTGCCGCAAGAGCCTCCCTGGCCTTGAAGTAGATTTCCACCATGGAGACGTAGATCATCACTCCCGCCGAGAGCCCGAGAGTAAAAGCGAGAAAACGGGTGTTCGTTTTTTTCGTAAAGAAGGCCAGTGCGCTGCCTACGCCTGTAGAAAGCCCCGCGAAGAGTGTCAGCCCGAAAGCAAAAAGCAGGTTTTCCGTTTCCATGATTTTATTCCCCCTGTAAAAATGCATCCGGCATGGACACAATACATGAAACAAATGCCGGGAGTCAAGAAATCCTATTTCGCCGCTGCCGCTATGGTATGAGCTGCCGCCCTGATGTTCTCTTCCCACTCTTCTGCAAGAGGATCGACGGTTTCCACATTCGCCCCGATATTTCCGGCGATGATTTCAGCTGTCCGTCGGGAGAACTGGGGGGAAATCAGTATGCTTTTGATTCCCCTTTCTTTCGCGGAAGAAATAAGGGCTGCCAAATCGGAGGCCTTGGGCTCTTTGCCCTCAGACTCGATAGCGACTTCATCAAGTCCGTATTCCCTTGCGAGGTATCCCCATGCAGGATGAAAAACGAGAAAGGCAGTTCCCTCCTTCCCCCGGAAAAGCTCTCTGAGTTCGCTGTCAAGTTTGTCCAGCCGGGCCTTGAAATTCCTGTAGTTCCGGACGTAATGTTCCGCTCCGGCGGGGTCCAGATCAGTCAGTGCGGCGAGGATGTTCTCTGCGATAATGCCCGCTTCACGGACCCCGTTCCATACGTGTGGATCGCTCCCGCCGTGATCGTGATCATGGCCGTGTTCATCGGTATGACCATGGTGCTCTTCGTCTTTTCCTCGGGAAGCGGATAAGGGGGCATATTCATGCCGTGATAGACCCGGCCGGTGATGATCGGCCTGTCCGGGTCGCCTTCAAGAAAATCCACTATCACCTCGTGCCCGATGCGCGGGATATACA
>JAPXRK010000195.1:0-3905 GCA_033813575.1 Synergistales bacterium | reverse complement strand
TTTTTTGTCTGGTTTCTCAGAAAATTCAAGAGAATGCCCACCAGTTTCAGGGGTTTCTTCAATCTCTTCGTCCTTTCCGGAGTTTCCACGGTTGTCGTAGGTGCGCTCACAGGCAGCTGGTTCGGAGATCTCTTGGATGCCTACAGTATTTTCTCTTTTCTCCGCCCCCTGAAAAACGCTCTTGTTATCATCAATCCGATGGAAGATCCCATGACATTCCTTGGTCTTTCCCTCGCTCTCGGAGTTGTGCAGCTTCTTTTCGGACTTGGAATCGCTTTCTACGATGCCCTGAGAAAAAAGAATTACATGGGAGCTTTCGCCGATACCGGTGGATGGATAGTCTTTCTTGTCGGCCTGCTTCTCTGGGGAGGCTGCGCCGCCGGTTTTTTGCCCTCCGGCTCTGAATCTCTGGCCAAGACGCTCACAATAACCGGGGCGGTCATCCTGCTTGCCACCCAGGGCAGAGAAAAGACAGGATTCCTTTCAAAAGCCGTCTCCGGTCTCTTAAGCCTCTACGGAGTCACCTCATACCTCGGTGACGTCCTCAGCTACAGCAGGCTTCTCGCTCTCGGGCTGGCCACGTCAGCAGTCGGAGTGATCATCAACATGCTTGCGGGCCTTGCCGGAGACATCCCGTTCATCGGATGGATCATTGCTCTTCTGCTTATTGTCGGGGGGCATATATTCAGCATTGCGGTGAATGTACTCGGTGCCTTCGTCCACTCCCTGAGGCTTCAGTACGTCGAGTTCTTCAGCAAGTTCTACACAGGGGGAGGAAGGATCTTCTCTCCTCTGACCTACAACACAAGTTACGTTTCAATAAAGAAAGAGCCTGTCGAATAATTTCTATAGCTTGAAAGGAGCGTGTCAATACTATGGATCTTCTTGGAATCGGATTGGCAATACTTGGAGCAGCTATGGCCGCAGGATGGGCGGGAGCGGGTTCCGCCATCGGAGTCGGGATTGCCGGAGAATCGGGTGCGGGCGTCATGACCGAAGATCCGGGGAAATTCGGTCTTATCCTCCTTCTTCAGGCCCTTCCCGGTACACAGGGAATTTACGGGCTTCTGATCGCTTTCTTCGCCATCCTCAAAGTCGGCCTTCTCGGTGGCGGGACAGAGATCGGCGTTAACGTGTGGCAGGGACTGTCCATATTTTTTGCCTGCCTTCCCATCGCCATAGGAGGCTACTTCTCAGCCATCGCCCAGGGAAAAACATCTGCCGCTTGTATCCAAATGATAGCTAAACGCCCCGAAGAAACCGGAAAGGCCGTTATTCTCCCTGCGATGGTCGAAACATACGCCGTTCTTTCTCTTCTGATGAGCATCATTCTCCTCAACGGAATCAAGCTCTAGTTCTGTCAAGGGGGTAAATTCAATGTCCTTGGCGGAGATTAAGAAAAAAATTGAAGCGGACGCACAGGAAGAAGCGGGAAAGATTCTCGAAAAAGCCCGTTCCGTAGTGAAGTCTATCAATAGGGAGACCGACGGGGAAATCAAAAAGATCGAAGATTCCTACGGCGAAAGATTCAGCAAAGAAAAGCCGGAAATCCTCCGTAGAAGAGAAATAGTGGCCGCCCTCGATGTTAAAAAGATAGAGCTCGGCTTAAAACAGAAGGCCATTTCTGATGCTTTCTCCCAGGCTCTTTCACAGCTTTCTCTCCTTCCCGGGGAAAAATACCTCTCCCTGGCAGGAAATCTTCTCCTGAAAGCGACGGAAACAGGAGAAGAAACAGTGGTCGTATCAGGAAAGGAAAAGCACATCACCCAGGAATGGATTGCAGGCTTCAATGAAAAACACGGGAAAAAATTCGTTCTCGGAGAAGAAAAGGCTCCCATTTCGGGTGGTTTTATCCTGAAAAAAGGTGCGATCGAGACAAATTGCTCATGGGATATGCTCATTCGCTGGATACGGGACGATATTGAGGCAGACGTTGTCAAACGGCTGTTTTCAGCCTAGCCGGAGGTGATGCTCCATGGCTCCGGCAGAGCAGTATGGGTATGCGGTTGCGCGGCTCCGGGCAATGTCCGGACGCCTTCTTGAAGAGGCTCTTTTGCAGCGTATTCTGGAAAGCGAAGACCTCGACTCGGCGCTGAAAGTCCTCAGTGAAACAGTCTATTCCAGTTGGTTGATGGAGCTGAAAGGTAGCGGGGAATTCGACAGGGCCATCGAAGCCGAACTTCTTCATGTCTACGGGGAAGTTCAAAAATTTGTTCCTGATCCGGTCCTGGTGCAGCTCTGCCGTCTGCCCTATGATTTTCACAACGTCAAGGTCCTTATGAAGAGCGCTCTCCTGGTCCGGGAAGGAGGAGAACGACGGTTCGACCTTCTGACCTCTCTCGGGAACATCCCTGTTGACGACCTCATCATGGCCCTGGAAAGCGAGGATTTCCGCTTGCTTCCCTTCGGTCTTCACCTTCTCATCCCAAATTGCTTCTCGGTTTGGGAACAGGCAAAAGACATTCTCGAGGTGGAGAAAATCCTCGACAGGGGCCTGTTTTCCGCCATGGGGAAAACAGCGGCCTCAACGGGTATTGAATCAGCATCGCTGTGGGTTCGGGGAAAGATCGACGCGGAAAACGTACGGAACCTTCTGAGGATGAAAAGGATGGAGATGGAAACAGGCTCTGTTGCCGGCTTTCTTCATGAAGGCGGCCTCATTTCCAGGGAAAAGCTTCTCTCCCTCTTCTCTGAACCGGTAGAAAGCTGGAGCAAAGTCCTTTCCTTCGCCGATGTTTCGAAAGCGTTTTCCCGAGTTCAGGAAGTCAATAACCTGAACTCTCTCGTCGTGGAGATGGAAAAGGTGCTCGACGAGTACATTGCGGCTATTGTGGAAAGCGCTAAATATCTGGCTTTCGGCCCGGAAAACGTCATTTCCTTCCTCTGGAAAAAGGAAATGGAAGCGAAAAATTTACGCATAGCTCTGGTTTCCGTCTCTAATGATACGGACAGAACGCTGGCAAGGGGGCTGTTCCGCCATGTCGGTTAAAAATGCTGGACATCCCATGGCAGCGGTCGGAGAATACGAGACGGTACTTCCTTTCCAGGCAGTGGGGGTCCGCCCATTCATCATCAAGGACAACACTCCTTCTGCCGTGGAAGGAATCCTCCTCGGCCTGGCCCGTGAAAAATATGCCGTTGTATTCGTTCAGGAAAGTTGTTATGTTGCGTCTTCCCAGTTCATAGCCGACCTGAACAGTGAATACGAAACGAGTTTTATCCCCATCCCCGGACTCAAAGGCAGCCTGGGAATAGGCATCGAATCCATACGAAGCAGCGTGGAACGCGCTGTCGGCATGGACATCTTTGCGGTGAAATAATGCAGAATACGGTTCGTCTGGAGGCGATAGACTGTGGCCACTGAAAAAACTATACGGGGGACCATAGAAAAGATTTCCGGACCACTTGTGGTGGCGAAAGGCATGTTCGGCGCCAGCATGTTCGACGTGGTTCGGATCGGCGACATTGGTCTCGTTGGAGAAATAATTGAACTCAAGGGAGACACGGCCTCCATACAGGCCTACGAGGAAACTTCAGGGCTCATGCCCGGAGAACCTGTGGTCAGCACGGGTGAACCTCTGAGCGTCGAGCTCGGCCCCGGCCTTATGGAGCAGTTTTACGACGGAGTCCAGCGTCCCCTGAACCTCATCGAGGAAGTGGCAAAAAGCCATTTCATCTCGAGAGGCATCGATGTGCCTGCCATCGACAGAAAAACCAAGTGGCAGTTCACGCCGAAAGTGAAGGAAGGCGACTTCGTCGCCGAGGGGGATGTTCTCGGTGTCGTCCAGGAGACTGTCCTTGTCGAGCATCGGGTAATGGTGCCCGTCGGCGTTTCCGGCAAAGTCACAAAAATCAAGGGAGGCAGCTTTACCGTCGAAGAAACCATCGCTGTATTGGAAAAGGAC
>JAPXRK010000194.1:3142-3909 GCA_033813575.1 Synergistales bacterium | reverse complement strand
GTCTCACCGCGGGCTTTTTTACCGCTGCCTGCAGCGTGGTCATCGGCTACACGGCGGCGTTCACCGTAACGCGGACATCCATTCCATGGAAGAAGGCGCTCCATCTCCTTTTTATCCTTCCCATCATTTCTCCGCCCTTCACGAGCGCACTCTCCATTCTCATGCTCTTCGGCGCCAACGGGCTCATCACCAGGGGACTGCTGGGCATACGGAACTACAACATCTATGGCTTCAGGGGAGTTCTTCTTTCACAGATCTTCACCTTCGCCCCCGTAGCCTATCTCACCCTGAGAGGGGTACTCGAATCGCTGAACCCCACGCTGGAGGACGCAGCCATGAATGTGGGTGCGGGAAGGATGCAGACCTTCACGAAGGTGACCCTGCCCCTCAGCCTTCCGGGCATTGCGAGCGCCTTCCTCGTGGTGCTTATCGAATCCCTGGCTGACTTCGGCAATCCCCTGGTGCTGGCAGGAAGCCGCTTTCCCATGCTCTCCACCCAGGCGTACCTTGAGATCACCGGATCATTCAACCTTCCCCTGGGGGCGGCCCTTGCTGTGGTACTGCTCATCCCGTCCGTCACGTCCTTCGCCATCCAGAGGTACTATCTGCAGAAACGTCAGTACACCACGGTGACTGGAAAACCCACCGCCTCGTCGTCGAAACTGGTGAGCAGGGGGGCACGCCGCTGCCTCTTCACATTCGCCGCAGGGTTCTCCGCTTTCGTACTGCTTTTCTACGGAACCATTTTTACGGGAGCTTTCACGAAA
>JAPXRK010000194.1:0-3132 GCA_033813575.1 Synergistales bacterium | reverse complement strand
CCACTTTGCCTACGCTTTCAGCGTCGGTGCGGGGACAATGCGGGACACCCTCATCGTGGCTCTCTGCGCCACTCCAGTTTCAGGCATAATGGGAATGCTCATCGCCTTCCTGGTGGTCCGCACGTCTTTTCCCGGCAAGGGGCTCATAGAGTTCACCTCCATCCTCAACTTCACCGTACCGGGCACCGTGATCGGCATCGGCTACATCCTCGCCTTCAACAGGCCGCCCCTTCTGCTCATGGGAACCCTGTCGATCCTCGTCCTGAACTTCGTCTTCCGATACATCCCCGTGGGGATCCAGTCAGGCATCGCCGTGCTCCGGCAGATCGATCCCTCCATAGAGGAAGCGGCCCAGAACCTCGGGGCCGACAGGATCACCACCTTCCGGAAGGTCACCCTGCCCATCATCGCTCCTGCATTCTTTTCCGGGCTCGTTTTTGCCTTCGTCCGGGCCATGACCGCCATCAGCGCGGCCATCTTCCTGGTGTCGGCCAACTGGAACCTGCTCACCGTGCAGATCCTCAACCAGGTGGGCTCGGGAAGGCTCGGCGTGGCTGCAGCCTTCAGCGTGATCCTTGTCATTATCGTGGCAGCGGCCATGGCCGTCATAGCGCGCCTCGTACCCGGCCGGACCGGGGGCATGGCGGCGATCAGGATACAGGAGGACTAGCCCGTGAACGTACGGATCGATTCTCTTATAAAGGATTTCGGCAGCTTCGACGAACCGGGAGGACTCTTCCGGGCAGTGGATACCGTGTCCCTTCAGGTGAACGACGGGGAACTGGTCACCCTGCTCGGGCCGTCGGGCTGCGGAAAGACAACCCTCCTCCGGATGATCGCCGGATTCGAGGACCCTACGTCGGGCGGCATTTTCTTCGGCGAACACCGGATGAACGACGTGCCACCCAACAAAAGGAACGCCGCAATGGTCTTCCAGTCATACGCCATCTTTCCTCACCTGAACGTGAGGGAGAACATCGCCTTCGGGCTGAGGCTGAGGGATCTCACCGAAAGAGAGATCGGCGAACGGACGGAGAAAGTCGTGGATCTCGTCGGTCTCGGAGGGCTTGAAGGCCGTCAACCGAGCCAGCTCTCGGGGGGCCAGCAGCAGCGGGTCGCCCTTGCCCGGGCAGTGGTGATGGAACCGTCCCTGCTCCTCTTCGACGAGCCCCTGTCGAACCTGGACGCCAAGCTCAGGGAACAGATGCGCATCGATATCCGGAAGCTCCAGCAGCGGCTTGGGATCACAAGCATCTACGTCACACACGACCAGATCGAGGCCATGAGCATCTCCGACAGGGTGGTAGTGATGAACCGGGGAAAAATCGAGCAGACGGGAATCCCCAGGGAGCTGTACTCAAAACCGGCGAACCACTTTGTGGCCTCCTTCATCGGAAAGGCCGCCTTCCTCCCCTGCGAAAAATCGACGGAAGGGTGGACCCTTCTCGGCAGGCCGTGGGATCCGGAGGCAGGAGGATCCCTGCCCCGGGGCAAATACGATATTATGGTCCGCCCGGAGGGCGTCCGGCTCTCTCCCGCCGGAAGCGGAACAGGACACCTCGAGGGAACGATCATTCGGTCTACCTATCTCGGGAGCGTTATGGAATACGAAGTGGATCTCCCCGGCACGGAACCGGTCACAGTACACATCCCCAACCCCTTTGAACGAAATCCCCTCGCTCCGGGAGCCGGGGCGGAACTCACACTGATACCGGAAGGACTCCATTTCCTGCCGGCGGAAAATTAGAAAACGGGGAGAGCCCTTCCTCCGGCTCTCCCCGTACTGCATTCCCTCTACGGACAGCTGCATCCGCCTCCGCTGCCTCCCTCGCCTCCGCCGCTTCCGGTATCTGCAGGAGACTGGTAATCTCTCCGTGCGTTCAGGCTGTCCAGGAAAGCCTGCCTGTCGGGGGCGTTCAGGTATCCGGCCAGTTCCTCCGGTGACAGGGTTCTTCTCCCTGTCGTATTGGCAATCTCGTCTCCGGTGGCTCCGAGAACGGCCAGGGTGATTTCCTTCGGGTCACCGCTCACCACTCCGATAAGGGACGTAGCCTGGTTTATTCGGGTCGTCGCCGTTTCGACATCTCCCGCGCCTCTTCCCCCATGGATCTGGCTCATGTCGTTGGCAAAAGAAACGCAGGCCCCGACATTCGCAGCCGTGTAGACAGCCACCGCCGTGACCGCCCCGGCCGCTGAAACCGTGGGAGCGGAAATGACAACCACGAGCCCCACTCCCGCAAGGGTGACCGCCGTGACGAACTTCGTTCCCGCCATGGCCGTGGCCCAGTTTTTCTGGCCGACAACGCTGCCGATCTTGTGATGCCCTGCGGCGACTTTGTCGGCGACCCAACCCACGGCATTCTTCAGCCCTCTGCCGATACTGGAAGCCGTATTCTGGACCGTCTGTGCCGCCCTGGAAAAACCGTCCATAACGGCACCGAACTCCTTGTTCAGCTGTTTCCCTACCTCCTGCATCTGGTACTCCATCATGTCCTCCGGAGAATCGAAGGCAACTGCCGGAGAAGCTGAAAGCACCTCCGCGAGGAAAGGAAAAACTTCAAAAAGCTCGTTCAGTGCTGCCGCGAAGTCCTCCAGCCCTTCCTCTCCCCTCAGGGCAACTCTGACTATCCTGACAGAATCCTCAAGTCTTTTTCCCGCCTTTTCAAGGGCGTCACAGGCCTCGACAGCATGATTCAGCCGGGCTTTCATCTCCTCCGCAGTAGCTTCTCTCCTGTCTAATTCCTCTAGATTCCTCAGCGCAAGGCTTGCCTGAAGGCCCGTGAGCCGCACGAGTTCCAGGCTGTCCGCCAGCCTGGTTTTCTGGCTCTTCGGCAGGTCGAGTTTCGCCACTGTTCCAATGTTCGCGCCGGCACCTGAGGGTGCAGTGCCTTTTCCCGTTTTTTTCACTGAAGCAGGGCTCCCTCCCGAACTGTCGAACGTCACAGCCTCCGCAAGGGATAAAACGCAGAAAAAGAAAAGAAACCCAACCAGGAAAAGCCTGCCTATTTTCCGCATTGCACCATCACCGCCTTCCTTTCTCCTCCTGTACCCGGTCCCCCGATGACGGACGACAATGGCGTCAGCCCTGCCCGTCACGATTTCCCCATGCCGGTAAATGACCGGCAGCCCCCG
>JAPXRK010000193.1:0-3920 GCA_033813575.1 Synergistales bacterium | reverse complement strand
CCCTGAAGGCGTCCATGATGCGGCCGGCAATTGATTCCGCCTCGCCGGGACCGGCGACGGCCGGCAGGATGACGGTGAACTCGTCTCCCCCAAGCCTGCAGACGGTGTCCATTTCCCGCACGCAGGCCACGATGCGGCTTCCCGCTTCCTTGAGAAGGGTATCGCCCGCCAGGTGACCGTACCGGTCGTTCACCTTCTTGAAATCATCCATGTCCAAGAAGAAAAGGGCGGCTTTCCCTTTCTGCCGCTTTGCCCGGGCCAGCACCTGGGTCAGCCGGTCCTCGAAGAGAAAGCGGTTCGGAAGGCCCGTAAGGAAATCGTGGGTCGCCTGGAAGCGGATATGATCCTCCAGTTTTTTTCTTCCGGTGATGTCCGAGTGGGTGCCCGCAATGGCGAGAGGGCGTCCCTCCCGGTCCTTCCGGACAACCCTTCCCCGCTCGAGGATCCACCGCTCCTTTCCGTCCTTTCCCACAATCCGGTATTCCGCGCTGTACGCCGGCACTTCTCCAGAGAGACACCGCGCTTTCTTCCGTGAAAGCCGTTCCCGGTCGTCCTCGTGGATGATCCGCCCCCAGGCCTCCCCGGAGGTGGATTCCAGGATGCAGGATGCAGGATTTTCATCATCCCCGCACAGAATCTCCGCCGAAAGAGGGGAAAGGTCCGTCTTGCCCGTCGTCCCGTTCCAGATCCACACTCCGTCCCCCATGCCCTCCACGGCGAGCCGGAGCATCTCCTCGCTTGAACGGAGATCCTCTTCCGTCCGCATCCTCTCGGCGATTTCCATCTTCATCTCTTCGTTGGCCCGGGAGAGCTCCATGGTTCTCCGCTCGACCTGCTGCTCAAGGAATTTCCGGTACTCTTCGAGCTCCCTCCGGGATTCCTCGAGCTGGGACATCCGGTCAGCGAGATCCCTGTTCAGGCTCCGGAGATTCCGGTACAGCTCGAAACTCTCCAGGGCACCTGCGGCGGCGGAGAGCAGCACCGAGAGAAGGGCGAGGGAATACTCGGGAAGCTGCTGCCACTCCTCACCGAGAATGCCGACGAACATGCCCCTCGTGCGGGAGATGGTGGACAGGGCGTGGAGAAGATGAAGGGGTTCAGGCCCGGACAGGCCGGACAGGATCGGTTTCCGCCGCTTGAGAGCCCATGCGAAGGTCCTGTCTTCTATCCTCCGGGACACGATCTCTTCAATCTCGGCGGCATGGCCCGGAGGAACGCAGATGGCCTGGGCGAAGGAGGAGTCCTCCGAGACGAGGTACACTGCCGCTGCCTTGAAGGGAAGAATGGTCCGGGCCCTGGCAACGATTTCCTCGAGGATCGGGCCGGGATCGTCAAGGCGGTTGAGGCTCGTGTCGAAACTTCCGAGGGTGATCGCGGAACCCAGGATATCCTCGGCGGTACTTTTTTCCTTCCACAGGAAATCGTTGGTCTCCTCGAGTATTCGAAGGCGGCGTTCGAGAGAGCCGATCCGCCCTTCCGAAAAGGACACCTTACCGTCCTCCATTTCCCAGGAAAGCCGCCGTGATATCGTCTATCTGCCTGTCCCCCTGCCGGACTACCGGATGGAAAACCCCGGCGGACAGCCCCGTGGCTTCCCATGTCTCCGGACGTATCCCCGGGACGGTGGAAGATCCGCTCTTTCCCATGCCCATGGCGATGGCCAGGGTGTCCGCCACGTTCAGAAGTGAGGGCTCCAGGGCGGAGGGAAAGCCCGGGGAGCTGTGGTGGAACCGGACCGCCGTTTCCAGGGGAGCGGGAATTTTCCATTCCCTCAGGAGAAGGGCCCCCACCTGGGCGTGGTCAAACCCGAGGACTTCCCTTTCCGCATCGCAGACGGGTATTCTTTTTTCCGCGGAGAGCTCCATGGCTTCCCTGGCCGAGACGGGTATCTGCCGGAACAGCACGAGTTTGCCCAGGTCGTGGAGAAGGCCGGCAACGAAAAGGCGCTCCTCCGACACCCCCACTTTTTCCGACGCGAGCAGCCGGGCGTAGACGCCGCACGCCACCGAGTGCCTCCAGAAATTCTGCATGTCCACGAACTCCGGGGGTATGTCGTTGAAATACTGGACCGCCGTTATGCCGAGGGCCAGGGTGGAGAGTTCTTTCGTGCCGATGACCGCCACGGCCCTGGACACGGTTTCGATCTTCGAGGGGAAGCCGTAAAAAGCGCTGTTCACCAGCTTGAGGAGCCGGGCGAGGAGGCTCGTGTCCCTGCTCACCGCTTCGGCGATGTGGGCGGCGGAACTCCGGGCCGAATTGATGACTTCCATGATCTGGTAATAGACGTCCGGCAGTGAGGCCAGCCGGAGCTCCCTGGAAACCAGGTCTGCCGGAGTGATGTTTCCCCTGGCCTTCCCGGCCGCACGGTTCACTTTTTCCCGGGACAGGCTTCCGTTTTCGATTATGCCGGCGGCGTCTTTCCGGCCCTCCTTGAGGGAGACCGCAGTCCGTTCAAGGGCGAGGGCGTAGATTTCCTTCATGGGAGACCGCAGCGGGGGAGCGGCGAAGAGGGCCGACACGGAACGCTCCGCCTGCCTGAGAATCTCCCCGGGGATCTCGGGAACGATAATCTCCGCCGTCCCGGTGGCATCCTCCCCTTCGATCTCCGCTTCCACGACACCCCACGTCTTCATGGTCCGGATGTGCCCTTCCGTCAGCACCGCCCCCCTGGGCAGCAGGAACCGGCCGTTGAAGGCCAGGAGGTTCTTTTCCAGAACCATTCCGGGCATCAGCTGGTCCACGTTCATGAGTCCCATCAGACCCACTCCTTCATAGCATCTCTTGATTGGCTGGCATTCAGTCCAAAATTATATCATGCACGAATGAAAGGTTACGCGAGAAAATGTCACTTCGGCAAAAGCATCTCCGCAACGGCCAGCGCCGCCTCGTCCGGTTCGAAAGCCGGGGGTGTCCAGTTATCCGGCCGTATGGACCAGCGGTTGATGGAGAGATTCAGGAGGAAATCCCCCTCCACCACCCCGTAGACCCACGTACCGTAATCGTTCACAGCGGGTCCCCTTCGCGAAACGCGAAGAGTCCCTTTCGACAGGATGGTGATCCCCATGGCTTTCAGATGTTCCCCGGTCATGGCCCCGTCGAGGCCGAAGCGGGCCCTGTGGAACCGCTTCGCTTCCTCGGGGTCGGGAGCCAGGCGGAGGTCGGAGACGGAATAGTTGACCACCGTTCCGCCGTTGATTGCCTCCCCCTGCATCCTTTCCCGGAGCGCTTTTCCGTCATGGTAGAAGCCGTACACGGTTCTCTTCCTGTTGTAAGCCAGCATTCCCGCAATGGCCCCCAGCCGGTTCGGCCCCGGACCGGGGACACTGTCCGCTCCCTTGAAGGCGATCCTGGTCTCCTTTCCTTCCGGGGTGAGATACACAAGGAAACACTCGGAGCCGAAATTCTCCTCGTTCAGGTAGTAGCCGTGCTGCACGTCCTCCCTGCCCGTCCGTTCCCCTTCCTGGATGCCGGACAGCCCGAAAAGCGCCCGAATCCTTTCGTGAGCGCCCGGAACGACGGGAAGGGCTCCCGGATGACCTGCGGCGCTGACTGGAGCCACCTGTACTGAAAAGTCCTTCCGCATCGCCTGTTTCCCCTCCAGGAGAAGGACGGCCGATCCCTGGTACGTCCCCTCCCTGGAATAGGCGTGGACGGCCGTCCGGCCTTCGGCCCCGGTTCCGTCTCCGAAGTCCCACCGGATGACGGCGGACGGGGGAGCATTTTCGGTCTGCGCCGAAAAGCCCAGTTCCTGGCCCGTCTTCCCTGCTGAAGGAGTTTTCACGGCAAAGACCGGCGCCCGGGGAGCGGACGCGGCGGCGGCAAGCAGACTGCCGAGAGCTCCGTCAGCCGCCTCGAGAGCCCTGCGTGCCCCTTCCGCCCGGGGAAGAAGGTCCTCTGCAAGGAGCCGGGCCCTTCGGACG
>JAPXRK010000192.1:0-3945 GCA_033813575.1 Synergistales bacterium | reverse complement strand
GCAGGAGCAAATGGTCAGCGTCGTAGCCAAGCTCGCCTATGACCCGGACGTCAAGGCGCTGGTGATCAACCAGGCCGTTCCGGGGACGAACGCGGCGGTGGACAAGCTGCTTGAGACGCGGGACGATGTCTTTATCGTCTACAGCACTCCCCAGGAGAACCCCCCCGATGTGGCTGCAAGGGCCCAGCTCATCCTGCAGCCCGACGAACTGGCCATGGGCAACGCCATTCCGGTCCAGGCCAAGAAGCTCGGCGCGAAGGTCTTTGTTCACTATTCATTCCCCCGCCACATGTCCCAGGTGCTTCTGTCCTCCCGCAGGGAGCTCATGAAGAAGAAGTGCGCCGAGATCGGCCTTGAGTTCGTGGACGCCACGGCTCCGGACCCCACCGGCGACTCCGGTCTTCCCGGCGCCCAGCAGTTCATCCTTGAGGACGTGCCGAAGATGGTGGCGAAATACGGCAAGGACACTGCGTTCTTCTCAACGAACTGCTCCATGCAGATCCCCCTTATCAAGGCGACAGTCGATTCCGGCGCCATCTATCCCCAGCCCTGCTGCCCGTCGCCTTACCACGGATTCCCGACGGCTCTCGGCATCGAGTCCGACAGTTCCAAGCCCGGCGACCTCCAGCACGTCATCGACGAAACCCGGAGGATCCTGAAGGAAAAGGGAATGTCCGGCAGGCTTTCCACCTGGCCCGTGCCGGTCGCCATGATGTCCACCGTGGCCTCCACGGAGTACGCCTTCAAGGTCATCGCTGGCGAAGTGCCTTTTGACAAGCTCGACATGAAGGTCCTTGAGCAGTGCATGGCCGATTACGCCAAGGTTGCTGTCTCTGCGACCCCCTACGTTGACGAAGCGGGAAAGAAATACGACAACTACCTGTTCGTCCTGATGGATTTCCTGACCTACTAAGGGAAAAAGAGGCTGTACCAGGCGAAAGTTCTATCCAAAACAGGCTGCAGCAAAAGCGGTGTCCGGGGACGAACGGATTTTTCAACGAAGCGGGAGGCGTGGGAGCGTTTTTTCGGAGCGCTCCCGGTCCGGCCCGCAGGGGTTGAATCCGTTCGCCCCCGCTTTTTTTGCCGCCGTCATGCCGATTTTGAAATACAGGGGGTAATGCGTTGAGCGACAGCCTTCTCCAGTTCAGGAATATTTCAAAGAGTTTTTATGGAAACAGCGTTCTGGCAAACATCAATTTTGACGTCAAAGAGGGTGAGATCCACGCCCTCATCGGAGAGAACGGCGCCGGAAAATCCACACTGATGAACATCCTGTTCGGCATGCCCGTCATCACGAGCACCGGCGGATACGAGGGCGACGTCCTGATAGACGGAGAGAAAATCAGCTTCAGGTCCCCTCACGAGGCCATGTACGCCGGAATAGGCATGGTCCACCAGGAATTCATGCTCATCCCTGGCTACACCATCACGGAAAACATCAAGATCAACAGGGAGATCACCACGCCGAACCCTGTCTCCCGGATCTTCGGGAAGAGACTTGAAACCCTCGACATGGCGTCCATGAACGCCGATGCCCGAAAGGCCCTGGACAAGCTCGACATGAACATCGAGGAGTTTACCCAGGTTGCGGGCCTTCCCGTGGGGCACATGCAGTTTGTTGAAATAGCCAGGGAGATCGACAAAACAGGGATAAAAATTCTTGTTTTCGACGAGCCTACCGCAGTGCTCACGGAAACGGAGGCGCAGAACCTGCTGGCAGCGGTCAAACGGCTTGCCGCCAAGGGCATCGGCATTGTCTTTATCAGCCACAGGCTTGACGAGATCATCAGCGTGGCCGACAGGGTCACCATCCTCCGGGACGGTGAGCTGGTCGTCACAAAGGACATAAAAGACACCAACGCCGTGGAAATCGCCGCGCTGATGATCGGGCGCAAGGTGGCCATCGACCGGGTCCAGTCCGAGGGGCGCAAGGTTTCCGACGAGGTTGTCCTCGGCATACGGGACCTGCATGTGGGCATGCCGGGAGAGATGGTCCGGGGAATCGACCTCGACATCCGAAAGGGCGAGATCGTCGGCATCGGCGGTCTTGCGGGGCAGGGCAAGCTCGGCATCGCCAACGGCATCATGGGAACCTACCCGGCCAGGGGAGAAGTGGTCTTCAACGGAAAACCCATGACCCTCAACGCCCCCCACGCCGCCATGGCCTCGGGGATGGGATTCGTCAGCGAAGACAGGAAAGGCGTCGGGCTGCTTCTCAACGAGTCCATCGAGCTGAACATCGCCTTCACAGCCATGCAGGTGGGAAACAGATTCCTGAAGCAGAGAGGTCCTTTCCTGTTCCAGGATGACGAGGGGATACGGAAGCACGCCCTGAAGATGATTCAAAACCTCGACATCCGCTGCGAATCCCCCCTGCAGCACGCGGGCAGCCTGAGCGGCGGCAACCAGCAGAAGGTCTGCGTGGCCAGGGCCCTCACCCAGGATCCGGTCTTTCTTTTCGTCTCCGAGCCCACCCGGGGCATCGACATCGGGGCGAAGAAGCTGATCCTCGACCTGCTTCTGAAACTCAACGAAGAGGAGGGTATGACCATCGTCATGACCTCTTCTGAACTGGCGGAACTGCGGAGCATCTGCGACAGGATCGTCATCGTCTGCGAGGGCAGGGTGGAAGGCGTGCTGCCCCCGGATGCCTCCGACGCGGATTTCGGCCTGATGATGTCCGGCAGCAGGGGCGGAAAAAAGGAAGATTCTCCTGAGAGGAGTGCCGATCATGGCTGAGATGAACGGAAACGGAAACAACCTTTCGCGGGCCTCCCGGAGCCTGCTGGGTGATATCGGCCTCCCCACGGTGATCATCGCCGTCTTCTGGGTACTCACCCTGGTCGCCGGCCATTTCGTGGGGATCTCCATGTCCACCCTCGTGAGCGACACCATCAAGCGGGCAGGAATGAACGGCATCCTCGTCCTCGCCATGGTGCCCGCCATCCAGTCGGGCACGGGACCGAACTTCGCCCTTCCCATCGGGATCGTCTGCGGCCTGCTGGGCCTCGTCACGGCCATCGAGATGGACCTGACGGGGATGACCTGGCTCCTGTCGTCCTTCGCCCTCGCGATACCCCTCGCGGCCGTTGTCGGCTACGGGTACGGCAAGCTGATGAACGCCGTCAAGGGTTCCGAGATGACCATCGCCACCTATACGGGCTTTTCCATCGTTGCCCTCATGTGCCTGGCGTGGCTCATGATCCCCTTCCGCAACCCCAAGATGGGCTGGTTCATCGGCAAGGGACTCCGGGAGACCATCCAGCTCGACGCTGTGGGCGGAGCCCAGATCCTCAACAACTTCCTTCTGTTCACCGTGGGCGAGGTGATCGTTCCCACGGGCCTTCTTCTCACCTTCGCCTTCTTCGCCTTTCTTGTCTGGCTCTTCTTCCGGTCGAAGCTCGGGATCGCCATTTCCGCCGGGGGCATCAACCCGAAATTCGCCCAGGCCGCCGGCCTTGACATCGACCGGAACCGGGTGCTGGCAAACGTGGTTTCCACTATCCTCGGCGCCATCGGCATCATCGTCTACTCCCAGAGCTACGGGTACGCCCAGCTCTACACGGCGCCCCTGATGATGGCCTTCCCCGCCGTGGCGGCAGTCCTCATCGGAGGGGCCACCGCTTCCCGGGCGAAGGTGTCCCACGTCATCATCGGCGTCGTCCTCTTCCAGGGGCTCCTCACCACTGCCCTCCCGGTTGCCAACGAAATCTTTGCCGGCACCGACCTGTCGGAAATCATGAGGATGATCATCCAGAACGGAATCATACTTTACGCCCTGACCCAGGTAAAAAGAGGTGTGCAGTGATGGACGGACTCAACAGGAACTCGAACGGCGCAGGCTCCTGGATTCTTGAAAACCTGGTGACCATCATCTTCGTCGCCTTTACTCTCTTCGGCTTCATGGTCTCCAGCGGGGTATCCCTGGGCTTCTTTTTCTCCGAG
>JAPXRK010000191.1:0-3971 GCA_033813575.1 Synergistales bacterium | reverse complement strand
CTGCGGTGGGATCAAGATGCACATACCCGTCCTTCCCGAGGAGTTCATCCATGACGGGCGACCGGGGAGCCGCCGTCGGAACGCCCATGAGGGCACCGTTCGCTGAAAGAAGGGCGAGGGAGGGAACGGGATTTTCCACGAGGAGCATGGTCCTGCCGGTGAAGAGATGCTGCATGGCGTCTTTTCCTCCCCGGCCGAAAAGTTGAAAGCTCGCCCCCATGCTTCCGAGAAGGGAAGAATATTCGTTTTCTCCGGACGTCTCCCCCGCAAGGAGGCACAAAAGGGACTCCTCGCCCGGGGAAGTTTCTCCCGGAGCATCCCCTCCCCAGTTCACCTTAATCTCGAACGCGGGGGGGATGTAGGTTTCGCCCCCGGAACACTCGGTGGCTGAGAGTACTGTGGGGTGGCCTCTCCATTCCGTTTTCAGGGAAAAACGGGTATGCACGGTCCTTGCCCTGAGCCGGACCAGCCCCCACCAGGAAGGAGGTGTGCCCCACAGATGCCACAGTCTTCCTTTTATCCCCGCTGCGGTTGCCCGTTCCATAGTGTGCATGGAACGCCATGAGAGAAGCCCGGGAATGTTCAGGAGATCCGTTCCCGAACCCGAATAGGCATGAAGATCCGTCCCGCTTCGGATCAGCGCCCTGGCAAGCGTTCCCGCAACTGAAGCTTCCCAGGGCAGGAGGGATTCTCCGATGTACCAGCAGCATTCTGTCTTCGCCATTTTCATTCCCTCCTGCCGGGGCGGCTTACCGGAAAAGGATCATGAAAAGCCGTTTTTTTCCGAGCCGGACAAAGAGATACCGGTCGCCCAGCACGTCCTCTTCCTTAACCGAACGGTTCTCGTCGGACACCCTTTCGCCGTTGACGTAGAGTCCGCCCCCCTTAATCAGGCGTCGGGCTTCGCTTTTCGAAGGGCAGGCGCCGGCGGACGTGAGAAGGTCCACCAGGGAAAGAGGGAACTCTCTCGAAGCCTCTCCTGTGGGCATTTCCGCCGAAAGGGTCCGGAGCATTTCTCCCGACAGTTCCCTGGGCTCGAAGGATTCCCCGAAGAGGATCGAGCTGGCCTTCCTTACAGTTTCCGCGCTTTCGGCGCCATGCACGATGGTGGTCACCTCGTAGGCAAGGCGTCTCTGGGCTTCCCGGAGCTCCGGGGATTTTCCGTGAAGGGCCATGATCCCGGCGATCTCATCGAGAGGCAGGAAGGTGAAAAGCTTCAGCAGCTTTTCGACAGACTGGTCCTCCACATTCATCCAGAACTGGTAAAACTTGTAGGGTGATGTCCTGGCAGGGTCAAGCCAGACAGCCCCTTCCTCCGTCTTTCCGAATTTTGTTCCGGATGACGTGAGAAGGAGGGGCTGGGTCGCCCCGAAGGCTTCTCCCCCCGTTTTTTTCCGGATGAGGTCAACACCGGAAATGATGTTGCCCTGCTGGTCGTTTCCGCCCATCTGGAGCCTGCAGCCCCATTTCGAGAAAAGGTGGAGGAAATCGTAGGCCTGGAGCAGAACGTAGGAGAACTCCGTGTAGGAAATGCTCTTCTCCGGATCCTCGAGACGGCTCCTGACATATTCCCGTGCAATCATGGAGTTGACCGAGAAGTGCTTCCCCACATCCCGGAGGACTTCCAGGAAAGTGAGCTTTCCGAGCCAGTCGTAATTGTTGATCAGGAGGGCGGAGTTTGCCCCGCAATCGAAATCGAGAAAGGAGGCAAGCTGCTTTTTCACTCCCTCGAGATTTTCCTTCACTTTTTCAATGGTGAGCAGGTTCCTCTCCTTGCTTTTCCCGGAGGGGTCGCCGATAAGCCCCGTCCCCATGCCTGCAAGAGGGATGGGACGGTGTCCGCATCTCTGTATCCAGGCAAGAGCCATTATGGGGATCAGGTGTCCCACGTGAAGGCTGTCCGCCGTAGGGTCGAACCCGACGTAGGCGGTGACCATCTCCCGGCGGAAGAGGGCCCCGAGCTCTTCATCGTTGCTGCACCATTCGATGTGTCCCCTTTCCCTGAGGACCTGTAGCGCGTCTGAAAACATTGTACTCCCTCCTGACCGTTTCCCCGGCAGACTTCCCCGGCCGGGGTCATTCATTTTCCCTTCACTGATGACGGGCTTTTTTTCCATTCGACAATACCTTCTTCCAGTGAAGGCATGACCACTGACAGTACTCCCGTTTTTTCCAGGGTTTCCGATGCACGGAGCACAGATTTCAGGTTCACGCCCGAGCCCCGTCCCATTTTTTCAACTATCTTTCCTGTCCTTGCCAGGCTCCGTATGGCTTCCGCAAGAGCAGGGCCGTCGAGAAAAGCCCAAAAAACAGCCCGCTTTTCTTCCCTCACCAGGGGGACAAAATCAGCTATTTGCTTATCGGACTTCAGGCTGTCTCCGTCAATAACGCCGAACCTGAGCATACCGGAATTTGCGGCACACACGATGGAGAAAGGAATGGAGGCGGATCCTCCCTCGGGGAAGCCTTCCATTTTTTCCACGACCGGGACGAGGGAACTCCACTCCCGGTTCCAGAAGGAGGCGGCAAAGGACGTTCCTGCGGCTCCTCTCCCCGGAAGCTGAAAGAGAATTCCCGGCAGAGAGAAGACGAACAGTTTGCCGGTTCCTCCGAGAGAGGCCATCACCGGCCCCGGGGAGAGTTCATCAAGTTCTTTTTCTCCAAGGCCGACCGTTTCGGGTATGCTCCATTCTCCTGCTCCGGCCTTTTTGAAAACCGTCCCCGGTATCCTGGGAAGGCTGATTCCAAAGGACGCGATAAGGGGCTCCGGGGCAAGAAACCTGTCGTCCCACTTTACCGGGGCAATTTTTTCCGGCAGGCTTCGGCTGAACAAAGTTTCAAAGCCTTCGGCCTCCCATTTCAGCCGCCCTCCTGTCCGGTTTCCCTTCCAGGCCGCCGTGACCGAAATCCCTCCGGGTCCGACGGGGATACCCTCTTCCGAAGCTACATGGGAAACAATCCCTCCGTCATTGAAGAGGAAATGATTGGGCCACCTTTTTTCCACGGGCCAGGAAATAGCCATTCCTCCGGTTCCTTTTTCGAGGAGAGCCGCCATGACCTTCACTCGCCCGGGCGTCGCTCCGAGGAGCGTCATACCGTTCCTCCCGCAGAAATAGAGGGGGAAAAGAGGGGACGGGCCACCCTTCAGTTCGAACAGTCCGGGGATATCCCCGGAAACTTCCGCAGCCTTCAGAGGGGAACTCCAGGCTTCGGGAACCACCCCGCGGACCATGCTCTCCGATTCGTCACCGCTGAAACGGAGCACGCCGTCAATAATCAGGCGTCCTCCGTCCAGGGAAAAAAGCACCGCTGTTTCCTCAGCTTTCTCAAGAAAGGGGGAGAGGCTCCGGAGACCCCTGAGGACAGGAGCCATGTTCTGTGAATCATCGGGTAGAGATGCTACAGCATCGCTCTTCCCCCGGGTCTCAAGGAAAAGAAACGGAATCCCGTCGTCGGGCACCGGGATGACGGCAGGCAGTCTCTGCCCTTCGTGCACGCTCCGGGCAAGGGTCAAAAGCATGGCTGCCAGGGCGAGAGCTCCAAGAAAGGCAATTGCCTTGCGCATCACTTCCCCCCCTCCCTGCAGAGCGTCTCCGGGAAGGCAGCGGAGAGACGTCTATCCGTCATTTCCACGGCGGGCAAGTCTCTCTACACCTTTTTGGCCGACATTTTCCCCCTGGCAGTTTCAAGGAGGACCTTCGTGGACTGCAGCAGCGGAAGAATGTCCTCGTCTCCTTCGGCGGGAACGGATTCCCTGAGTCCGGAAGCCAGGGCCAGAATCTCGGTGAGGACGGAAGGCAGTTCCTCACGCCTGAGCAGCATGGGCTGTTCGGGAAGCTTCACAGCTTTTGCGGCTCCGTTGGGTTCGAGCTGTATTTCCTGCCCTGCGGAGGGCACGGCGGATTTCATTCCCGCTTTTTCGAGTGTCTGGGAAAAGGCGAGGGAAGATTCGGGTTCACCATGGGTAATGA
>JAPXRK010000190.1:0-3974 GCA_033813575.1 Synergistales bacterium | reverse complement strand
TTATGCGGTATTCGGTGAGGAGGAGGGCGATGAGCATCACGATGAGGGCCATGCCCTGGATCACCTCGGCGATGTAGGTCGGGACCCCGGTGAGGCGGCTCATGGACTGGGCCCCCACGATGATGACGCTGAAGAAGAAGGCGGCCAGGGCCGTCCCCAGGGGATGGAGCCTTCCCAGCATGGCGATGACGATTCCCGAATACCCGAAACCGGGGGAGATGTCCATGAGGAGATGGAAGTGGATGGCCGCCGCCTCGCCGACGCCCGCCATTCCGGCGAGCCCGCCGGAGAGGACGGCGGTCCGGATGATCACGGAGTTGACGTTGATGCCGCCGAAGGCCGCCGCCCGGGGATTGACTCCCACGGCCCTCGCCTGGTACCCGAAGACGGTCTTCGAGTTGATGAACCAGACGATGAGGACGGCCGCGACGGCGAGCACAATGCCCAGGTGGAACCGTGACCTGGCCAGCAGCACGGGGAAACGGGCGATCTCAAGTATCGCGGGAGATCTTGGCCAGCTCGAGTTGGGCATCTGGAGGGGGCCGAAGAGCAGGTAGCCCATAATGTGCCACATGACGTAGTTCAGGAGGAGGGTGGTGACCACGTCGTCCACCCTGTATTTTGTCTTCAGCAGGGCGGGGACGGTGGCCCAGAGTCCTCCGGCGAGGAAGCCCGCGGCGCAGACGAGGATGAGCACGGCAACCTTGGGAAGGGCGGGGGCGCTGATGCCCACCCAGGTGGCGGCGATGGCCCCGGCCAGGAGCTGCCCTTCCGCGCCGATGTTCCAGAACTTGGCCCGGAAGGCGAAGGCCACGGCCAGCCCGGTGAATGTGAGGGGAGCGGCCTTCACGCAGGTTTCGAGGAAGTTGTACCGGGTGCCCAGGGCTCCCTTGAAGAGGGACGTATAGGAGAGCCAGAGGTCTCCGCCGGCGAACAGTATCGGGACGGCGGAAAGCAAAAGGGTCACCAGGATGGCTCCCACGGGGACGAGCACCTGGACCCATCCCGGAAGGGGGGCCCGCTTCGTGATGATCATGCGCATGGTTCGTTCACCCCGCTCATCCAGAGTCCGATCTGCTCCCTGGACGCTGAGCCGCCGTCGGCGATGCCCATGATGCGGCCTTCGTACATGACGGCGATCCGGTCGCTGAGCTGGAATATTTCGTCGAGATCCTCGGAGATGAGAAGAATGGCGGCGCCGCTTGCCCGGGCATCCAGGATCCGCCAGTGGACGTATTCAATGGCGCCCACGTCGAGGCCCCTGGTGGGCTGGGCCGCCACCACCACCTTCGGCGACGCGGAAAGTTCCCGGGCCAGGATGATCTTCTGTAGGTTCCCTCCGGAAAGGGTCTGGGCCTTTGCCGTCCGTCCGTCGGTCTTTATGCTGAAATCGGAGATGAGCCGTTCGGCGTGCCGGCCGATGGCGCCGTGGTCCAGCATGCCCAGGGACCGGAAATCGGCGTGGTTTTCCAGCACGAGGTTTTCCTCCACGGAGAGCTCCAGGAGGAGGCCGGTGGTCATCCTGTCTTCCGGTATCCTTCCCATGCCGCTCTCCACCGACGCTTTCGGCCGCGCGGGAGGAAGGGGCCTGCCGTCCACGGAGATGGCGCCCGACAAGGGCCTGCGCAGGCCGAACAGGGCCTCCGCGAGCTCTCTCTGTCCGTTGCCGGACACTCCGGCCATGCCCATGATCTCCCCGGAACGGATGTCCAGGGAGAGATCTTTCACGGCTTCGAGGTTCCTGTCGTTTTTCACCCTCAGTCCCCGAATTTCCAGGAGGGGTTTTCCCGGACTTCCCCTGGGGGGACGCTTTTTCTCCGCGAGATCCCGGCCCACCATGAGGTTGGCCAGCTCCCGCTCGCTTGTCACGGAGACCTTTCTCTCGGCGGTGAGGACCCCCTTTGTGAGGACCACCACCCGGTCGGCTATTTCCATGACTTCGTAGAGCTTGTGGGAGATGAAGATGATGGAGCAGCCCTCGGAGGCGAGGGTGCGGAGGGTCGCGAACAGCTCCCTGGTCTCCAGGGGGGCGAGGACCGCCGTGGGCTCGTCCAGGATCAGGATGCGGGCGTCCCTGTAAAGGGCCTTCAGTATTTCCACCTTTTGCTGGCCTCCGATGGGGAGGGTCCACACCGGGGCGTCGGGGTCCACGGAGAGCCCGAAGCGCTCCTGGAGATCGAGGAGCTTTTTCCGGGCCCCGGAGAGATCGAGGAAGAATTTTCCCCCGCCGCTTCCCACCACCACGTTTTCAAGCACGGTCTGGGACGGCACGAGGGTGAAGTGCTGGTGGACCATGCCGATGCGGCACGCGATGGCGTCCTTGGGGGACGAAAAGGAGACCTTCTCGCCCCCGATGCGGATTTCTCCGCTGTCGGCGGCGTAATAGCCGAAGAGAATGTTCATGAGCGTGGTCTTCCCGGCGCCGTTTTCTCCTAGAAGAGCGCAGATTTCCCCTTCCCTGAGGGAAAAGGTCACATTGTTGTTTGCCGTGACGTCGAGGAACGTTTTGGTGATGGAGCGCATTTCCACGACGCAGGCAGGGGCTGTGTGCCCGGAGGCCGGTGCTTCTTCCGTTCCGGCGCTCATGGCGGGCCTGTCAGCGGGCATGGTTTCCACCTCTTTCGGGTTGCTGCGGATACATTGAGAATGAAGGATAAAGACGATAGGGGCGGGCATAGGGGCCCGCCCCGGAAGCAGCTGTCAGTCCGTCTTCAGCTCGGTCTCGATGATGGGCACGGTGAACTGGCCGTTCATGATCTTGGCTTCCATTTCCCGTATTTCCTTGAGCACTTCGGGCGGAAGCTTCTGCTGGAACTCGTGGAAGGGAGCGAGATATGCGCCGCCCCGGGCCATCATGGACCACTCTCTCAGGTCTCCGGCTTTCCACTCCTTGCTTCGTACTTCGTCGATGCAGTGGCGGACGGTGGGGCCCATGTTCCACACCGGTCCGGTGATGACGACTTCAGGAGCGAGGTCGTGCTGGTCCATCATGTTGCCGAAGGCGAGGATGCCCTTTTCCTTGGCCGCCTCGAAGACGCCGAACCGTTCGGCGAAAATGAGGTCGGCTCCGGCCTCGATCTGGGCGAGGGTCGCTTCCTTGGCCTTGGGGGGATCGAACCAGCTTCCGATGTAGGCGACCTTCACCTTGACCTTCGGGTTGACCGAAAGGGCGCCTTCCTTGAAGGCGTGGACAAGGCGGTTGACTTCCGCGATGGGAAGGGCTGCGACGATGCCGAGGGTGTTGGTCTTGGTCATGCGGCCGGCGATGATGCCGCAGAGGTAGGAGGGTTCATGGATCCAGTTGTCGAACACGGAGTAGTTGGGTTCCTGGAGCGTGAATTCGGAGCCGAAGGCGAAGGCGACTTCCGGGTAATCCTTCGCGACCCGGCGGGAAGGTTCCTCCCCGGCGAGGAAGGCGTCGCCCACGATGAGGTCGAATCCTCTCTCGGCGTATTCCCTGAGAACACGCTCAAAGTCGGCCGCTCCCACTTTTTCGGTGAATTCATAGGTGAAGCCGAGTTCTTTCTGAAGAATGATGCAGGCCTGGTGGATCGCCCCGTCCCAGGGTTCCTCGATGGCCGTCTGGAAGACGGCGGCCAGCTTGAAATCCTTGTAGTCCTTCACCTCCGCCGACGCGGTTCCGGCGAGGAGCAGAACGCAAACCAACAACAACGCCAATACGCTTTTCCTCAAAAGATACACCTCCCTGGTCTCGGTACCTGCGGCCGCGAATGCCGCAGCCGCATCCCCTAACTGCCGTTCGGACGCACCCTTTTCCCGTGGATCGGCTTCCCCTGCTCACCCCCCCGCATGTTCCGGCGCAGGACAAGGGTTGTATCATATTTTATCAGAAATGTACCGACGATATGCTTGTTCGCTTCATTAAACTGTTGCCTTCACTCCGTGTCAATGGCGAGGTGTAACGAGAATTCTCCGGAATTTTGTCAGCCGTGGACACCCGGCGCCGGCTATGC
>JAPXRK010000189.1:0-3999 GCA_033813575.1 Synergistales bacterium | reverse complement strand
TCCCAGTACCGGTCGGCCATCTTTCCGGCTGACGAAGAGCAGAGGAAAGCGGCCGAACGTTCCGCCGCGAAGGTCAGGGCGGAACTGGGGGGCAGGATCTTCACGGCGGTCGAACCTCTGAGCCGCTTTTACAGGGCAGAGGGGTATCACCAGAAGTACTATCTTCGCAGTGATTACCTTCTCATGAGGGAATTCAATGAAATGTACCCGGAACGGGACGGGTTCGTGAATTCCCCCTCCGCGGCGAAGGTCAACGGAATTCTCGCGGGCTTGGGATCAAAGGAGGGGCTGGAAAAGATCCTTCCTCTGCTGGGCCTTTCGGAGGAGGCGCAGAAAAGGCTCCGGGTCAGGGTGAAATAAGAAGCATTCTTCAGGAAGGGGAGAGGAAAGAACAGGATGAAGATCGTGTTTGTGGGTCTCGGCGGAGTGGGCGGATATTACGGCGGCAAGACTGCCCGGGCGTTCGAGGGCGGCGGTGAGCACCGGGTGATGTTTCTCGCCAGGGGAGAGCACCTCAGGATCATTTCGGAAAAAGGGCTGAAAGTGTATGCCCAGGACGAGGAATTTTTCGCCCGGCCGTTCCTGGCCACCGACGACCCGGCGGAAATAGGGACGGCGGATCTCGTGGTTTTTGCCGTCAAGGGGTACGATCTCCGGGCGGCCGCCCATGCGGCCGCTCCCCTTGTGGGGCCGGAGACGGCGGTCCTTCCCCTGCTGAACGGCGTGAACAGCCCGGACATCCTGGCGGCCGAACTGCCGCCGTGCCGGCTGCTCAACGGGTGTGTCTACATTTCGGCACGGATCGAGGGGCCGGGAATCGTCCGCCAGACGGGAGGCAGCAGGAAGCTGTTCTTCGGTCCCGTGTCGGGAAGCAGGGAAACGGTCCTTCCCGTGGAGGAGATGCTCAGGAAGTCGGGGATCGATGCGACACTCGTGGAGGACGTGAACGAGGCCGTCTGGACAAAGTTCATCTTCATGGCCCCCTTCGCGGGGGTGACCTCCCTTTTCGGGAGGACCTTCGGCGAGGTGCTGGCAGGCCAGGACAGCCAGCTCATGCTCGAGGGAATGATGCGGGAGATCCGGGAGCTTGCGGTACTGAAGGGGGTCACCCTTCCATCGGACATCGTCGAGCTGTCCCTTGCCAAGGGAGTGGCCTTCCCGCCGGACACGAAATCGTCCATGCAGCTCGACTGCGAGAAGGGGCGCAGGACGGAGATCGAAACCTTCCTGGGATTCGTCGTCCGGGAAGGGGAACGGCTGGGAGCCGATGTTCACCTCACCCGGGGCGTGTACGACGCCCTGAGGATGCGCTCGGATCACCCCTGCGGCTGCGTTCCGGAGCAGGAGGGGCAGTGCCCGTAGGCGAGAAGCTGCTTCCCTTCCACCACGCACCCTTCGGGAACCTGTACCGTGGGGAGGGGCTGATCGTCAAGACAGATCATTCTGCCGCAGGCCAGGCAGAGAAAATGGGGATGGTTCCCCGGGCACTTTTTCCCGTCAACGAGATGGGCGCAGTAATGCCACGCCCCGTCGGTGCCCAGGATCTTGTGGACCAGCCCCTTCTCCTCGAGCAGCGACAGGGTCCTGTACAGCGACACCTTGTTCACCCGCTTCCCCGTGAAGCGGGTGAACGTGTCTTTCCACGAGAGAGGCCTTCCTGCCCCGAAGAGAATGCGCAGCGCCTCTTTCCGGAGTTCCGTCGGACGTATTCCCCTCTCCTTAAGGAGGTCTTCCGGATTTTTCATCGGGCCGCGAAAACGCAGAAGGGATAGTTGCACTCCCTGCACTTTCTGCACATCCCGCCCACGCCCCACCGTCGCACTTCCACGGCCGTCGGAATAAGGCCGGCAAAGAGACGGTTCAGCAGGGGATCGAGACTCGTCCATTCGTCGTGGACTACGCATGCCGGCGCTCCCACTATCTTCGCCTCGCCGCTGAGGGCGAGCATGAGGTGAGCTCCCGGAACCGTGGGGACGCCTTTGAACCTGACGTCGTCGGCCACCGACGCGATGGCTCCCGCTGTCCGGTCGTCGGGGTCCACGCTCATTCCTCCGGTGGTGATCACCAGTTCCGCCCCCTGGTCGAGAAAGGCCCGGATCGCGGCGGCGATTTCTTCCCGTTCATCTCCCACCACCGTCTGCCCCATAAGGGACGCTCCGTAGCCGGCGAGCTTCTTCTGGAGCTTCGGGGCGAAGCCGTCCCGGATCCTTCCTTCCGCCAGTTCCTTTCCGGTGGTCACCAGGGCTGTCTTCAGCGGCGCAAAAGGAAACACCGTCAAAGGCAGCGCGGCGTCCTCGCCCCTGCGGACCTGCTCCTCCCTCATGATGAGGGGGACGATCCTGATCCCCGCCACCCGCTCGCCTTTTTTCACGGGAACCTTGTCCGCCACCGTGGCGACGATCCAGTCGGGGTCCTCGTTGATGGAGTGGATGCTTTCCTCGTCGTAGACCAGCAGGCCGTTCCAGAGGGCCGAGAGGGACACCTTCCCCTCCTCCGGCGCCTCCGGTGAAATACCCTCGCCGCTGAGCCGCTCGGCCAGCCTCGAAGCGGCATCGTCCTCGTGGACCTCTCCCTCGTCCAGTTCAAGAACGGAGATGGTTTCCTTCCCCATGGACTTCAGCAGGGGGATGTCCTCCTCCCGGAGAATCTGCCCCCTTTTGAACCGGGCGCCCTTGAAACCGTTTTTCAGGTCGATCTGGGTCATGTCGTGGGAAAGAGCCATGCCGATCGCGTTGTCTACGTGAACGTAGCTGATCTTCGCCATAAAATAGAGTCCCCCGCCTTCAGGATGCGCTGAGTGGATGCAACAGGGTTGCAGCGAAATTATAGCATGGATGCAGAATGTATGGGGTATACATTTCTGTTTGTTTCTTGAACGGGTGAGTTGGTTGTGCTATGATACCTTTGATTGTGACTTTGTGCACAATGATGACGAAAAGGGGAAATAATGGAAAAAAGGAGGGGAATCATGGCTTTCAGCGCTGATGAGATCCGCGAAAAGACCAGGAAAATCGTCGAGCCCTGGCGGAACGGCAAGGGAGGTCTCATTCCCATTCTGCAGGCTGTTCAGGAGCAGATGGGGTATCTACCGCCGGAGGCCCTGGAGACCATCTCCAGAGAACTGAAAATACCGGCATCGGAGATCTACGGGGTAGCCACGTTCTACGCCCAGTTCCATCTCAAGCCCAGGGGACGCCATGTGGTCCGGGTCTGCCGCGGAACTGCATGCCACGTCCGGGGCAGCCTGAAAATCCTGGAAAGCGTGAAGAAGATCACGGGAGTGGAGGAGAACCAGACCACCGAGGACCTGCGTTTCACCATCGAGCCGGTGGCCTGTCTCGGCGCATGCGGCCTCGCGCCGGTGATGATGGTCGATACCCAGACTTTCGGCCGCCTGACTCCCGATCTGGTGAAGGGCATCCTCGACAAGTTCGAGTAGGAAGCGGAGGAAAACGCCATGACGCAAATGAAAATCAGGAACCTCGACGATCTGAGGAAGCTGAGGGAATCGTCCCGGGACCTTTCGTCAGCCAGGTCCGGCGGTGAAATTATGATTATAGTGGGCATGGGTACCTGCGGCATCGCCGCAGGGGCCAGGGACATCCTCTCGGAAGTGATGGCCGAGCTCGCCAGGAGGAACATCGACAACGTGGCGGTCCAGACCACGGGCTGTATCGGCATGTGCCAGGACGAGCCCCTGCTCGACGTGATCCGGGGAGGCCAGAGGGTGACCTACGGCCGGGTGAAGCCTGAAGATGTTCCCACCATCATCGCGGAGCACGTGGTGAACGGGCGGGTGGTTGAAAAGCTGGCCATCGGCCGGGCCGACTAGGGGAGGGAGGAGGAGTCATGCCTATCTACCGTTCCCATGTCCTGATCTGCGGAGGTACGGGATGCACCTCCAGCGGTTCGCACGAGGTGATGGACGCTTTCAGGAAGGAACTTGAAAAAAGGAAACTGTCAGGAGAAGTTCTCGTGGTGCCCACGGGATGCCACGGG
>JAPXRK010000188.1:0-4024 GCA_033813575.1 Synergistales bacterium | reverse complement strand
GCGCATCTTCATCCAGGTGTTTTTTCTCCGTGACGAAAACCGACGCACCCAGTCTGGCGGCAAGAAAGGCAAGGCCTTTGCCGCTGACTCCGGATCCTATGATGGTGATTCTTTTTCCCTGAAGATCATTCGCTGATTCCATGGCTATCCACCTCTTAAAAGGCCCGGGAATGTCAGTTCCCGAAAAATGACGAAAAAAGGACCGAAGTGATGGCCAGCCCCGCCCCGTGAACAAGCCAGAACCTCGTGACGATATGATTTTCGCTCCAACCCAGCAGTTCGAAATGGTGGTGTACCGGGCTCATGAGGAAAACCTTTTTCTTGAATCCGTAAATCGCCGTCAGCTGCGCTGATACAGAGAGGATTTCAAGCCCGTAGACAAATCCGAGAGGGATGAGGGCGATAAGGCAGTCGCCGTGTATGGCCGTGCTGACGATGAGGCCGGCGATAAAGTGGGAACCCACATCCCCCATGAATACTTTCGCCGGATAGGCATTGTGCCAGAGGAAAGCGGCACAGAGAGCAAGCCCGGTGACGGCTCCGTAAAATGCGGAGCCCCGGAGAGGAAGCCAGAGAAGGGCCCCCGTCATGGAGATGACGCATGCCCCGGCTGCAAGGCCGTCGAGGCCGTCGGTCACATTGACCGCATTGAGCATTCCTATGGCAAGAAAGGCTGCAAGGGGAACGGCCAGCCAGGGAGAAAGGACGATTCCCGGCCAGAGGATTATCCCCCTGGAAAGAACAATCCACATTACCCAGGGGAGAACGATGAGAAGCTGGGCAGCGAGCTTGTACAGGCTCGGAAATCCTTCACTTGATTTTTCGCTGAATTTAATCCAGTCATCCGCAAATCCCACTGCGGCGGAAAGGATGGGGAAAAACCAGAAAAGTCCCAGTTCTCCCGGAGCAGCGTCTGAAAAACCTCCGGCCAGTGGGATGGAGGCAAGGGCTGCGGCGATGAACACGATGCCTCCCATGGAAGGGGTGGATGACTTGGTTTCCATGTGGCTCTGGATGCCGTACGCCTTTTGGGCGAGGGTAACCTGCCTGCGGTTCAGGGCACGGATCCACCGTGACTGAAGAAAAATTTCGAGAACAATGACCACAGAAAAGATAAAAATAAACTTCATGATGACGCCTCCCGGCAGAGAATTTCAACAAGCCTGTCGAGCCGGTTGCCGTGGGATCCCTTGATCACGATGGCGTCGCCTTCCTTCAGTTCCTTCCCAAGGTGGTCTCCCAGCTTTTGGAGGCTGTCGCTCCAAAGGACAAGCCGCGTTCCGTCCTGACCGTTGAAAGGCGCAATCCTTTCCCAGGTTTTTCCCACAAGCCAGACGGTGTCGAAAGAACGGAGAAGGGGCAGCAGGTCCCGGTGGAAATCATCTCCCTTCTCACCGAGTTCAAGCATTTCGCCGACGACCGCAAACGTCCGGCGCTTCCCCATTTCGCCTGCCGCCCTCAGCACGGCTGACATGGAGGCGGGATTTGCATTGTAGGAATCGTCGATGAGACAGACGCCTGAATCGAGGGTTCTGATGAATCCCCTGCCTTCAAGGGAATGGGCCTCTTCAAGCGCCGCTGCGGCCTTCTCTCCGGAAATACCGAGCCATGTGCTTATGCCGATGGCAAATGCCAGCGGATAGGCTGCGTGTTTCCCGAAGGCCCTGGCTTTTACGGCGAGGACATTCCCGGGGACCGCCAGGGAAAAGGACAGTTCAGGAATACCTTTTTCAATGGTAAAAATCGGGGCAAGAATACGGAAATCGCACTCCCCGGTTCCCGCTGAGAGCTTGGCAATCCCAGCCGGAAGCCGTGAAGCGGCCCTTGCCAGGAGAGGATTGTCCCCGTTGAAGAAAAAAGACGTGAGAGACGGCGATCCTGCGATCTCCATCTTTGCCTCGAGTACCCCCTCCACCGATCCGAAACCCTCAAGGTGGGCCGGAGCCACTTCCGTGACCACGGAAATGGTCGGGGGAAAGAATCGGACCATTTCCGCTATTTCTCCGGGGTGGTTGGTGCCCATTTCGAGCACCAGAACCTCGGCATCTTCCGGAAGGGAAAGAATGGTCATGGAGCACCCGATGAGGGTGTTGTAGCTGTGTTCCGCCGAATGGACCCTGAGAGAAGTCTTAAGGCACCTGACAAGATAGTCTCTTGTGGTCGTTTTGCCGACGCTCCCCGTGATTGCTATGATGTGCAGTTTTTTCCCCTGCCGGGCTAGCTGTTTTTCCGCCATGGCGGGAAGGGCTTTGTACGTGTCGCTGACCCGCACCGAGGCGACCGTAGAGGGGATGTCCCGGTCATTCTCGCAGATGATAAGGGAAGCCCCATGGGCTATTGCATCAGGTATAAAGGCGTGACCGTCTGTGTTGTCTCCCCGGAAAGCCACAAAGGCGTCCCCTTTCCGGACCAGCCTGCTGTCGGCGAAGAAGCTGCCGGAAAAAACACCGTCGGGACCACGAAGTTCGGAACCTGCGAGTTCAGCGAAAAATGAGCATGTGTTCATTCCCATGTCAGGCCTCTTTCCTTCACCCAGTCAAGGACAGTCTCCCTGTCGGAATAGGGTATGGTCTGATTTCCTATGATGAGGTATTTCTCGGGTCCCTTCCCTGTCACGGCAACCACATCTCCGGTCCGTGAGCCGTCAAGGGCTCTTCTGATTGCCGCCTTCCTGTCGAGGACGATTTCCGATTCCGGCTTTCTGTCGGAAGCACGGATGCCTTCGAAAATTTGATCCGCGATTTTGCCCGGGTCCTCGCTCCTCGGGTTGTCCATGGTGACGACGATCCTGTCGCAGAACCGGGCGGCGGTCAAACCGAGGGAATGTCGGTTCGGCTGGAAGCGTTCTCCTCCGTGGCCGAAAACGGCGCAGAGTTTTCCGGGACACATGTTCCGGAGCTCCGAAAGCACGTTTTCCAGGGCAGCGGGTGTATGGGCAAAATCAATAATGACGCATACCCCGTTGGAAAGGTAATACCGTTCCAGCCTTCCCGGAACCTGGGGCATGGTCCTGAGCGCCGAGGCTATCTTTTCAGGGGCCTCCACAAAAGAATGAAGAAGAGCGACCGAACCCAGAGCATTATACACATTGAACCGTCCCGGAAGAGGAAGGAAAATCCGAAGCTCTTCCTGCCTGCCGGGCAGGCGGACTGAAAAATCATTGCCTGAAGGCGCTGCGGAAAGAATGGTTCCTCTGACGCTTTTGGCGACGTTCTCTCCAAGACCGAAAGGAGTGAGGTTCCCCGGAAAAGCGGAGAGCAGCATCCTTCCGTGGAGGTCGTCCATGTTTGAAGCTCCGTGCCAGCCGTCTTTCATATAATTGGAAAAAAGGCGGGTTTTCGCCTGAAAATACTCCTCCAGCGTTTTATGATAATCCAGGTGCTCTTCGCTGAGATTCGTAAAGACGGCGCCGTCGAAAGAGCAGCCTTCAAGCCTTCCGAGGGTCAGACCATGGGATGACGCTTCCATGACGCAGGCCCCGCACCCGTTCTTTACCATGGATGCCAGGGAACGCTGTATTTCGTAGCTTTCCGGAGTCGTTCTACCGGCGTCCCTCTCAACGGCTCCGTCATTGTAGACAATGGTTCCGAAGAGGCCTGTCCTTATTCCCGCAGACTGGAGGATATGTCTGATCATCCAGGTCGTGGTGCTTTTGCCGTTGGTTCCGGTTACGGCAAACATTTTCATTCTTGAAGAGGGGCAGCCGTGCACGAGCGATGCGAGCCTGCCCATATCCCTTCGGACATCGCTTGTCACCAGCTGGGGAACAGGGAGGGGAATCTCCCTGTCGGTCAGAAGGACACAGGCCCCCTTCTCCACCGCGGCAGCGGCAAAATCCAGCCCGTCCCTCTTTTCTCCCCTGACGCAGCAGAAGACTGATCCGGGAACGATTTCCCTACTGTCTCCCGTGACCTGTTCCAGGAGAGGCTGGTTTAAAGGAAGGTTCCGGACAGCCGGAGAGAAGCCATATTTTTTTTCGAATTCATCCAGAACCGTGGTCAAGAACGGCATCCCGCTACCCTCC
>JAPXRK010000187.1:0-4025 GCA_033813575.1 Synergistales bacterium | reverse complement strand
AAAAAGATTGACCCGATCCGGGACCGGAGATCTCCGGTCCCGGTTTTTTTATGCTATCATGAGTAACTATTATGAGATTATATGACTTTGAATCATCGGTGGAAAATTTCCTGTCCTTTCTTCTTCTTGAGCGGGGCCTGAGCCCCAACACCATCGCCGCCTACCGCCGGGATCTGCGGGAGTGGGGGGATTTCTGCGCCGGGGCGGGAGCGCCGCCTCTTCCCCCGGAGCAGGAAATCCTCTCCCTGTTCCAGCGGCACCTGGCCAGGAGCGAAAAAAGCCCCGCCACGAAGCAGCGGATCATCGCCGCCCTGAGAACATGGATGCGCTACCTCGAACAGGAGGGAGAAGGGAGCGGTGATGTGCGCCTTCCCTCGCTCCCGGGGCGAAAGGAAGGACTGCCCCGCATCCTCAGCGAAGGTGAGGTGGACCGTCTGTTCCAGGCCTGCTCAGGGGCAGGGCCCCTCGACCTGAGGGACCGGGCCCTTTTCGAGACGGCCTACGGCTGCGGGCTTCGGGCTGGGGAGCTGTGCGGCCTCAGGCTGAGGGACGTAGATTTTTCTGCGAGAGTGCTCCGGGCTTTCGGCAAGGGAGAAAAGGAGCGGGCGATCCCTTTTCTGGGGCAGGTGAGCGAGAGGGTGGCCCTCTACCTTGAAAAGGGCAGGCCCCTTCTCCTGAAGGTTCCCCGAGATTTTCTGTTCCTCACCCGAAGCGGCAGTCAAATGAAGAGGGAAGACATCTGGAGGACCCTCCGCAAGAGGGGTGCGAAAGCCGGAATTCCGGCATCCCGCCTTCATCCCCACGTACTCCGCCACAGTTTCGCCACCCACCTCCTCAGGAGGGGGATGGACCAGCGGACCCTGCAGGAGCTGCTCGGCCATTCGTCCATCGCCACCACGGAGAAATACCTGCACTTTGACCTCGAGCTGCGGGACGTTTATGATAAGGCTCATCCCAGGGCGTAGGCACCTTTCTTTTTTTACAGAGGAGGAATAGAGATGCGGAACAGGGTCCAGAAAGCCCTCGACTATGTGCGTTCCCGTTCCGACGGGGTTCCGGAGGCGGCGGTGGTCCTCGGTTCGGGCCTAGGAGCCTTCGCCGATGCCCTTGAAGACAGGACCGTGATACCCTACGGGGATATTCCAGGCTGGCCTGTATCCACCGCCCCCGGGCACGCAGGAAGGCTTGTCCTCGGAAAAGTTGCGCAAAAATACGTTGCGGTCATGCAGGGGCGGGTCCATTATTACGAGGGGTATTCCATGGAGGACGTGGTTTTCCCCGTTCGGGTGTTCGCTTCCATGGGCGTGAAGACCTATGTGGCCACCAACGCCGTAGGGGCAGCGGATCATGCTCTTTCTCCCGGCGACGTGGTGCTTCTGTACGACCACATCAACTGGATGGGAGCCAATCCCCTGAGGGGGCCCGACACTCCCTGGTGGAATCCGAGGTTTCCCGACATGACCCACGCCTACGACAGGAAACTGATCGAGGCGGCGGAGCGGGCGGCGGAAAAAGAAGGCATCCTCGTCCGGAGAGGGGTGTACATGGCGTTCTCCGGCCCGTCCTTCGAGACCCCAGCGGAGGTCCGCATGGCCAGGCTGCTCGGGGCGACGGTGGTTGGTATGTCCACGGTGCCCGAGGTCATCACGGCGAACGCCATGGGAATGAGGGTGTGCGGCATTTCCTGCGTGGCCAACCACGGGGCGGGGATGACGGAAAACACCCTGACCGGCGACGAGGTGCTCGAGGAGATGGCGAAGGCCTCGGACAGGCTGATACGCCTTCTGAAGGGGCTTTTCAGGGAGATGGAATAGCATGGACATGCTTGGATTCATCGAGCGGAAGAGGGACGGCGGCGTTCACCAGGGAGAGGAGATCGCCCGGTTCGTGAAGGCCTTCGCCTCCGGGGAGGTTCCCGACTACCAGGCGGCGGCATGGCTCATGGCGGTCTATTTCAACGGGCTCAGCGACGAGGAACTCAGGGACTTCACCCTTGCCCTCGCCCGGTCCGGAGAGACGCTCTCCTTCGGCGACGACCTTTTCCTGGTGGACAAGCACAGCACCGGCGGGGTGGGGGACAAGATCACCCTGCTGCTGGTCCCCCTGGCGGCGGCCTGCGGACTTTCGGTGGCCAAGCTCTCGGGCCCCGGGCTCGGGTTCACGGGCGGCACGGTGGACAAGCTGGAGGCTATTCCGGGTTTCCGGACCCACCTTCCGTCCGGGGAGTTCCTCCGGCAGGTGAAGCGGATAGGCTGCGCCATTTCAGGTCATTCCGCCGACCTGGCTCCCGCCGAGGGAAAATTCTATTCCCTCCGGGACGTCACCGCCACGGTCCCATCCCTCCCCCTGATCTGCAGCAGCATCGTGAGCAAGAAGATCGCCGGCGGTGCAGACGCTTTCGTTTTTGACGTCAAGTGCGGCAGCGGCGCTTTCATGGAGGATTTCGACAGCGCCGAAACCCTGGCGGAGGCCCTCGTGTCCCTCTCGAAAAGCCTGGGGAAAAAGGCCATTGCCCTGATCACCGACATGGACCAGCCCCTGGGCGAATGGGTGGGGAACGCCGTGGAGGTGCTTGAAGCGGTCCGGGTGCTGAAGGGCGGAGGTCCGGCCGATGTGCGCGAAGTGGCCGTTTCCCTGGCTGGAGCCATGGTATCCCTTGGAAAAGGCGTTTCCTTCGAGGAGGGGTGCGCCCTGGCCGCTGAAAAGCTGGACGACGGGAGCGCCCTTGAAAAGATGAAGGTTCTGGTGGAGGCCCAGGGCGGGGAGGTGCGCCTGTGCTGCGAACCCGAAGCGGTTCTGTCCATTGCCCCGGAAACAGCCTTTGTCCGGGCGAAAACCGGCGGCAGGCTGGCCGGGATCGATGCCCGGGCAGTCGGTGAAGGGGTCAAGCGCCTCGGAGGAGGCAGAATGGCTCTCGGTGAGCCCATCGATCTCTCCGTTGGCGCCCGTATGGCGGTAAAAAAAGGAGCGGCCGTCTCCGCCGGCGATACCCTGCTGGAAATCCGGTACGGCTGCGAGGAAAAGCTGAAAGCGTCCCTTCCGTTCTTTGAAAAGGCTTTTTTAGTTGAGGAGATTGTATCCACTTCTCCCCCTGGGGAGGAAATGAAAAGGAGTCTTGTTCTTGGGACTGTCATGTAGAACGCGTTCGGCTGCGGGGATTCTTCTTTTCCTGCTCGTGGTTCTTTTTCCCGGCGAAGCCCTGGCCGGGGCAAACGTGCAGTATCCTTCATCTGTCGGGGCGGGGAGCCCGTTCGTGATCCGGGTGACCTCGTCCGTCCCGCTCACGGGTGTGTCAGTGGAATGGCAGGGACGGAGCATTCCCCTCGATGTGGCCCTGTGGAACAACCATTATGTCGCCCTCGGCCTGTTCGGCACCCAGACCGGGAAGGTGAAGCCAGGCCTCCACACCATGAAGGTGACCGTCAATTCCAACGGGACCCGTCGCCGGGTGTCCCTTTCCATCCGGGTGACCCCGGTGAAGTACAGGGAGGACCATCTGACCCTTCCGGAGAGCATGGTGACGCCGCCGGCAAACGTGCTGGCCCGGATCGCCAAGGAGCGGAAAGCCGTCGGAAAAGCCCTTTCCACGGTCACCCTGTCCAGGGAATGGGGACTTCCTCTTGCCAGGCCCGTGGACGGCATTGTGACAAGTCCCTACGGACGGCGGAGGATTCTGAACAAAAAGCCGAGAACCCCCCATGGAGGAATGGACTTCCGCGCTGCCGCCGGAAATCCCGTCAGGGCGGCCCTGCCCGGCAGAGTCGTTCTCGCGGGGGACCATTATTTCGCGGGAAAGAGCGTCTACGTCGACTCCGGCGGCGGGGTGATCTCCCATTACTTCCATCTTGATTCCATCGGCGTGAGGGAAGGAGAACGGGTAAAGAGGGGCGCCGTCATAGGAAAAAGCGGCATGACGGGCCGTTCCACGGGTCCCCACCTTCACTTCGGACTCAGCCTCTCGGGGCAGCTCGTGAACCCCGAACCTCTTTTCGACGGCACCATTTCCGCCATGCTCGAAATGACGG
>JAPXRK010000186.1:0-4029 GCA_033813575.1 Synergistales bacterium | reverse complement strand
CTTCAGGTCGTCCATGGAATTGATGGGCTTCTTGCCGTAGTAGTTCCGGACGCCGGCGGACCAGTAGGCGGCGATGCGGAAGGAGTTCTTCGACTTTTCGTTGATGATCTTGGCGAGAGTCTGTCCGGCTTCGCCGTCCACAGCCTTCTCCCAGTGCCCGAAGCTGTTGAAGAGATACAGCAGGGAGAACAGGTCCACCTCGGGGATGCCGATCTTGGTCATGAAGCCGGGGGAGGCGACAACCACGTCGGCGGCGCCGAGCTTCAGCTTCTCCACGAGTTCGTCCTCGTTGGTGCCGATGGTGCCGGCATGGACGTCCACGGAGATCTCGCCATTGGAGAGCTTCTCGACCACTTCCTTGAACTTCAGCATTCCGTACTGGTAAGGGTTCTCCTGGGAGGTCTGGTTATGGGCCGCCACCAGCTTCAGGGGAGCCGCCTGCACGGGCAGGACGAAAACGAGCGCAAGTACAGCAGCGAGGAGCAGTACAACAGGTTTCTTCATGTTTGGTACCCCTTTCGTATGTGAATTTTTGCGGGTTTGCCGCAAAGAACTTCCGCTGTCAGTTCAGTTCCTTCAGAAGATCGTACCAGATTTCCTCAACAACGGGGATGCCCTTTTCGAGATTTTCCCTCCGGGTAAGGGCGGCTTTCTCTCCCGGATAGTAATAGCTTCCTCCCGGCTCCGCAGGCTCGGAACTCCTGAAATCCTCCAGGATGGCCGCCGCCGCTGTTTCGGCATATTCCTTTCCGGAGGTATTTTCCACGTCAAAGGCGAGAAAGATCTGGGTCACGGCGATCTCGTCGCCGAGTTTCCCGATCTGGTGGACGGAGTTCCCCTTTGACAGCACCGACCCGATGAGATCCAGCACCAGGGAATAGCCCGAGCCCTTCCAGAAGCCGATGGGAAGGACGCGCCAGGTCTCCAGCACGGCCGCCGGATCCGTGGTCAGATTGCCCTCCCGGTCGTAGCCGCCGGGGAAGGGGAGCTGCTTTCCCGCCATCCGGTACCCGTCGAGGGCGCCGTAGGAGTACTGGGCCAGGGCTCCGTCGATGACCACGGGTGCGTCCTTCCAGGGAAAGGCCATGACCAGCGGGTTGTTTCCCACCCTGCATTCCTTCGCCCCCCAGGGAGGCATGTTCGGCGTGGTATTGGTCCAGCAGAAGGCCATGAAGCCCGCTTTCGCCGCCTGGTACCCGTAGGATCCGCCTCTCATCCAGTGGTTCGTGTTCCCGAGGGCAACGCACCCGAGGCCGTACTGCCCGGCGAGCTCCATGGCCCTGTCCATGGCCGACGCCGCGTTGGTACACCCCATCCCCCGGTTGCCGTTCCAGCGCTCCAGGGCACCGAAAGAGGCATCGATGGTCGGCTCCGCCGTGGGGACAATGTGTCCCTTCGCAATATAGGAAAGAACCCGGGGAAAACGGTTCAGACCGTGGGAGGCGACACCGTCGCAGCTGTTGTCGGTGAACATCTCGGCAGCCCGGGCCGCCGTCCTGGCAGGGAAGCCGTGCTTGAGGAGGATTTTTTCGAAGACACCCTTCATTTCATCGTAGGGTATGCGCATGGACGTCAACACCTTTCACCAGTAAAAAAAGAGAGCAATTTTTCGGTTTGGTGCAAATTCCATATTACCTACCAGGAGGAAATCCGTCAATGTTCGATAGTGCAAAATAACGTTTTGTCAGATAGAACGTTCGGGCATTTCTCCGATTTTCCCACGGTTTGTGCCGAATGCATGAATCAAGACGCTTCCCTGCAACAGAACGATCACCGGGAGGGCAGGAGAAATGGCGGGAAAATTTTACCCTTGCGTAAAAAAGGACAGGGTTTACTATATGTCTGCGCTGCAGCCCCCTGGGGGACCGTGCCCCGACCCCGGTCAAAAGCCCGGCGGTTTAGAAAACATGCGGATCCTCCTCTGCCTGAAAACTTTCCGTCAGAAGGAAGGAGGATGCATCCGAATTGTATGCGACGTGCCGAAGAAAACGAAATAACGTGAGGAGGTTATTGAAAAATGGAAGAAAAACCGTGTTGCCCGCAGTTTGATCCGGAACCCTGGGAAGGGAAAACGAACGAGTGGAATGAGAAACCGTTCCTGGCGGCGACGATGCCCGTGCTGTTTCACATGCCCTTCCCCTGGCTCACCAACAGGACGATGACCCGCCTGTGGAAGAAAGCGCAGGAATGCTCCATAGCGCCGGACATGGGGGATTTCCTTCTGCTGGCCCAGGATCCTTCGCCGTGGAAGTCGCGGTATTACCTTGCGGTGACCGGCAGGCACCCCGACCTGGAAAAGGATATCGTCACGTTCTCCGGAACCTTCATCTGCAAGGTTTTCGACGGTCCGTACAACGACGTCCCGAAATTCATGGCCGAGGCGGATGCTTCGCTGCGAAGCCTCGGCAGGACGCCGAAGGAGCATTATTTCTTCTTCACCACCTGCCCCAGGTGCGCCCGGATCTACGGGCACAATTACATGGTTGATTTCGTCAGGGTCTGACGGCTCTACCGTCATGTTTTCCAGGCCCGTGAGCCATTCGCTCCCCGTTCCTCTTTTTCCCTCCCCCGGAACAGGGTGCAGCGGGGGGGCACGGAGGCTGCTCTTGACATTCGGCGGCCGGATGGCTAGAATGTATTTTGCATGGCGGATAAAAAATCCATGGAGCGAAACGAAAAATGGAAAACGGAAACATCAGGGTCATCTCGCGGGCTTTTTCCATACTGGTCCACCTGGCGCAGGAGAAGCGGCCTCTCGGCATCACCGAGATCGCATCAGCCGTCTCGCTGCCCAAGGCCACGGTGTACCGCATTCTCGACAGCCTCGAGTCCGAGCGGGCCGTCCTGAACCGGGGCGGGGAGTACGAGCTCGGTCCCGTAACGCTGCTGCTCGCGGACGCCTACCGCAGCCAGGTCGGCTTTGCCGAGGCCGCCCGGCCTCACCTCCTCTCCCTCAGGAACGAGACGAAGGAAACGGTCCACCTCTTCGTCTATGAAAGGGGAGAGTTCTACTATCTCGACAAGATCGAAAGCCCCTACCAGGTGCGGATGCACTCCCGCATCGGCGGCAGGGCCTCCCTTTTCCGGCTTTCCGCCGGAAAGGCCCTTCTCGCCGGATTGTCCCCCGACGACCTGAAAGAACTCCCTGAACCGGTCCCCGGCGAAGTCGCCGCAGAATTCCCCGGCATCCGTTCCAGGGGGTATGCCGTGGACGACGAACAGAACGAGCAGGGGCTCCGTTGCGTCGGTGCGGCCGTCCTGGACGGCTCGGGACGTCCGAGGGGCGCCGTGAGCGTGTCTGCCCCGGTGTACCGCTTTCCCCCGGAACTCCTGGAGAAATACGGTTCCCTCGTCGCGCGGGCGGCGGAGGGCATCGGCAGGGAGATCGCCTGCTTCGAAGAGTGTCCGTGTTCCGGCGGGCGGTCTGCCGGATAAAAATCGAAACAAAGAAAACAGAAGGAGGAATACGCTATGATAAAGACCAACAAGCTCGTCATGATACCCGGACCCACCCCGGTGGTGCGTTCCATCCAGGACCAGATGGCCAGGGAGACTGTGGCCTTCGGTGATGCCGCTTTCGTGAAGGATTTTTCCGAGGTCATCGCCGACCTGAAGGCCATGTGGCGGTGCGACGGCGAAGTGTTCGTGGTGGCCGGCTCCGGCACCATGGGCATGGAAATGGCCATCGCCAACACCACGAAGCGGGGGGATAACATCCTCATCTGCTCCAACGGCTTCTTCGGCGACCGGTTCATCGACATGTGCACCCGGAAGGGGCTCAACACAGATGTCCTCTCCGCTGAATGGGGAAAATCGGTCACCCCGGAGATGGTGGAGAAGAAGCTGGCGGAGAAGAAGTACCAGGCGGTCACCGTGACCCACGTGGAGACCTCCACCGGCGTTGAGGCCCCCATCGCCGCCATCGGCGAAGTGATGAAGAAGCACCCGGAGATCATTTATATCGTGGACGGAGTTGCCGCGTCCGGCGGAGCCGACCAGTACATGGACACCATGGGCATCGACGTGGTC
>JAPXRK010000185.1:1948-4030 GCA_033813575.1 Synergistales bacterium | reverse complement strand
TCGGCGAGGATCACGCCGTCCGGGCCTGTCATGCCGCTATCGACAACCAGCGGAGGCTCGTTTCCCTCCGTGAGGAGTTCGCGCAGGCGGGCCTGCCGCCCGTTCGGGCGCGGATCGGCATCAACACCGGCGAGATGATCATCGGCAACATGGGTTCCAGTCAGCGCTTCGATTTCACCGTCATCGGGGACCAGGTCAATCTCGCTTCCCGGCTGGAAGGGGCCGGCAAGGAATACGGCGCGGGCATCATCATCAGTGAGGAAACCTGCCGCCGGGCCGCGGAACACATCGAGGTCCGGGAACTGGATCTCCTCCAGGTCAAGGGCAGGGAGAGACCTGTCCGGATCTTCGAACTCCTGGGCCGAAAAGGGGAAGTGGAGGAGGGGCTCGTTGAGGCGATGCGGGTCTTTTCGGAGGGTCTCGACCACTACAGGAACCGGCGATGGACCGAGGCCATGGTCTCCTTCCGGCGCGTGCTGGAGCTCAGACCCGGTGACGGTCCGTCGATGACGTTCAGCCGCCGCTGCGAGATCTACCTGAAAGAGCCTCCACCCGGAGACTGGGACGGCGTCTTTCGTTTGACGAGAAAGTAGATTCATGAAAAAATAACGCAATATCTGAGAAGAGGAGGGAGGGCATGAGAAAGGTTTTCTGGCTGGTTCTTCTGGGCTCTCTGGTGACGGCGGCTGTTGCCGCGGCGGCCACCTTCCGGGTGGTGACGGAGGAAGGCGCGATCCGGAAGGACCGCAAGTTCTTCGCGCCCGTCGTGACCCGGGTGCCCTACGGTGAGGTGCTTCAGGAGCAGGGGAGAAAAGGCGACTGGCTGATGGTCAGCTACAAGGGCCGGCTCGGCTGGATCCACAAAAGCGCCGTCCAGGAACAGAAAGTGGACTGGTCTTCCGTCTCGGGGGGACGCGCGGCGGAGACGACACGGGACGAGGTCGCCCTGGCCGGCAAGGGGTTCACACCGGAGGTGGAGAAATCCCTGCGCGGCAAGGACCCGAAGATGAGGTATGACCTCGTGAACCGAGTCGAGTCCTACCGGCTGAGTGACGGGCAGGTGGAGAACTTCATCCGTGCCGGAAACCTCAGGGAGCCGGGAGGTGAGCCATGAAAAGTCGAACGCTCTTCGTGCTGATGACGGCGGCGCTCACCCTTCTTGCCGGCTGTGCCGAGATCGTTCAGGTCGGGACGGCCGCGGGCGAGGGAGCGGGGGTCCTCTCCCCGGAGGACAGGGAAATCATCAACAGACAGGCTCAATCCATCGCCCAGGCCGCGAGGCCCATGACGGAGAAGGAGGAGTATTACCTGGGACGGGGTGTTGCGGCCGCGATTCTCGGCCGGTACAGGCTCCAGGCGGACAGTCGCCGCAACGAGTACCTCAACAGTATCGGCCGGACGATCGCCCTGTCTTCCGACAAGCCCTATGTCTACGGCGGGTACCACTTTGCCGTTCTGGACACGGACGAGGTGAATGCCATGGCCTGCCCCGGCGGGCTGATCCTGATCAGCCGGGGCATGCTGCAGCGTGCGGGCAGTGAAGAGGAGGTGGCGGCCATCATCGCCCACGAGGTCGGGCACGTTGTCAACCGTGACGGCGTCAAGGCGATCAGCGCCGCCCGGTGGTCCCAGGTGGTCACGTCCCTCGGCACCGACGCGGCAGGCCGATACGGCGGCAAAGAGCTCGCGGATTTGACAACGCTCTTCGAGGGATCGGTAACCGACGTTTTCAAGACCATCGTCGTGAACGGCTACAGCCAGGAGCAGGAAAAAACCGCCGACGAGAACGCCATGCTGTACATGCGACGCGCCGGCTACGACCCTTACGGTCTTCCCGATTTCCTGGCCAGGCTCGCACGGGAGCAGCAGGGCGGCGACCGGAGAGGCTTCTTCTCGACTCATCCGGGGATGACGGAACGCCTTCAGCTGGCCCGGTCGTTCCTCGCGGCGAAGGCCTGGCGGCGGACGGACCATGCCGCCCGGGATCAGCGGTTCAACGCTTACCGCTGGTAGCGATCGGGGGACCCTGCGGGCCTTTCAGCATGGGAGAAAGAAGGGAATGCATCCGATACGGGTAGGACC
>JAPXRK010000185.1:0-1938 GCA_033813575.1 Synergistales bacterium | reverse complement strand
GTGTATAAGAGACAGGGTAGGACCTGCCCCATGACGGCAGATATGACAACATACACTCTTCTCCTGGTCGTGACCTTTCTGGCGGGTTTTATCCAGGGACTGAGCGGTTTCGGATCGGTGCTCCTGTCGCTGCCGCTTCTCATCCTCTTCCTCGACGTCAGGACCTCCATCCCCCTGGTGGCCCTTGTCGGTCTTGCCCTAACCATCCTTCTACTCATCCAGTTGCGGGAGCATCTGGAGTGGAAAAAGGTCTACCCGCTGCTCGGGGGAACCCTCTTCGGCGTGCCCGTGGGGGTGTTCCTTCTGAAGCACCTGGACACGAACTGGATCCAGCTCGTCCTCGGGACCGTGCTCGTCGGCTACGCTCTCTACGGTCTTGTCTTCCGGTTGTCCCTGCAGGGTATCCGTGCGAGATGGGCCTACCTCTATGGTTTTCTGGCGGGGTGTCTCGGCGGGGCCTTGAGCGCCTCCGGACCGCCCGTCATTATTTACACCTCCCTCCAGCCGTGGTCGAAGGACCAGATCAAGGTCACGCTCCAGGGCTATTTCCTCGTGTCGGGGTTGATTGTCGTCCTGTTCCAGGCCGCAAGCGGACTCACGACCTGGGCGGTCATGAAACTCTTCATTCTGTCTCTGCCCGCCGTGATTATCGGGACCCTCGTCGGTTCTCACTTTTACGGCATGATCCGGGAAGAGGGTTATCGGAAGATTCTCCTGATCCTCCTGGGGTGCCTCGGCACCTTCACGGTCTACAGGGCCTTGAGCGGATGAGCGCATGCGCGTCCGGGGCACGGCGGAACCGTTTCGCGGGGCCTTTTAGGGCTTGACAGGATATTCAAAGTGATATAAATGAACCGCCTTGTCATCAAACCGGTTGCAAGGAGGAACTTTTTTTGGCAACACACAAATCGGCGGAAAAAAGGGCGCGGCAGAACAAGAAAAGGCAGCAGAGAAACACGGCCGTGAAATCCAGCGTGAAAACAAGAGTGAAGGCCGTGCTCGGAGCGGTGGAGGGCAGGAAAAAGGACGATGCCCGGTCCGCCCTGACGAGGGCCATCACAGCCATTGACAAGGCGGCTGCCAAGGGCGTGCTGCCGAGGAATACGGCGTCCCGGAAGATTTCGAGACTGACCCGGAAGGTCAACTCCTTGAACAAGGATTAGTTTCTGCAATAAAAACGCCCATCTGCTGCGTGCATCCGCCTGTGGGCGTTTCTCTGTCTTCTTCTTTTTTTGCTCTTCCCTCGATCCGAGACCCTGTCCCCGATACGCTTTTATCTCAAAATCCAGACATCAGGAGGCGGAACCCCTTTTCCGAAAGGTCCAGGGAAAGTTTCTGGAGGGCCAGCGATTTATTCATCGATCCCAAGTTAACGTTGCCCGGCTCCGCAAGGAAGGATTGCTCGCCCGTCAGGGCCGGGTTCAAATAGATCACATTGCCGCTGCGCCTCTCCTGGAACCGGAGCTCGACGACCATGAGGAGGCGGTTTTCCGTGGCCCGGTCGTACGAGTCGGTGGCCAGGGGCGTGACGACGATGGTCTTGATGCCTCCCGTCAGCACGGCATCGGCTGTTTCTTTCCCGTCGGTGATCCGAAACCGGTTCGATCTCCGGAACTGATCGATGAACCCGTTTCGAAGGTAACTCTCCACGTAAGCTTCACCGGTGTCGTTTCGGAAGGTGTCCACATAGACCCGGCGGATGTCCGGTGCGATGCTTTCCCCGCCCTGGGAGAACCGGTACCCGCAGCCTCCCGTCAGGACCATGGCAAGAAGAAGGGCGAAACACAGAACGCATCCGGCGGTCCGGTTTCTTTTCTTAGCCTTGTGCCTGCTTCCCAACGCCTGATGCCTCATTTCACGACAATATTCACAAGTTTCCTCGGCACGTAGACCACCTTCTCCACATTCTTTCCTTCCACGAACCGGGCCGCTCGCTCC
>JAPXRK010000184.1:0-4054 GCA_033813575.1 Synergistales bacterium | reverse complement strand
GTGAAACCCCACTCCTTGACCTCCTCGAAGTGCTCCTGGATGTCCGGGGCGAAGCAGGGATGGTCCCGCTTCTTCTCCGGGCTCGTCACGTCGATGTCCGTGGGGGCCACGTTCATGTCCCCCACCCAGACGATCTTCTCGGACACGAGGTACTCCCTCTCGAAAAGAGCCTTCATGCGGTCGAGGAAACGGTGCTTGAACCTGTAATCCGGATGGTCGATGGCCTTTCCCTGGGGGATGTAGGTGTTCACCATGCAGAAGTCGCCGATACGGGCCCTCAGGAGGCGGGTTTCCCCCTCGGGTTCCTCGCCGTCGCCGAATCCGACGGCAAACCCGTCCAGGGGGGCCCTGGTGAGGATGGCCACGCCGTTGTAGGATTTTTCTCCCCTGTAGAGGCTGCGGAATCCCAGAGCCTTGAAGTCGGTCTCGGGAAAGTCTCCGTCCACCACCTTGGTCTCCTGGAGGCACAGGGCATCCACGGGATGATCCGAAAGCCATTTCTGCAGGATGGGCATCCGGCTGCGGACAGAGTTTACGTTGAACGTTGCAATGGTGAAGCGAGCCATGACAGTTTCCCTCTCATTCCATATAGTCTTCCCGGCGGATCAGACCACCGAATTTTTCCCCTTTGAAGAAAGCGGCCGCATTCGCCGCAGCGACGCGGGCTGCCGTTTCCATGTCCTTTTCGCACCGGTTCGAGTTGTGGGGCGAACCCGCCACGTTGGGAAGCTCGAGGAAGGGATGGTCGAGGGCGAAATCTCCTCCTCCCCAGGTAGGCTCCTTCCACCAGACATCCAGGCCGACCTGGAAATCGGGGTTTTCCTTCAGGTGACGGTAGAGATCCTCCTCCGCCACCAGGGGAGCGCGGGCCACATTGAGCAGAATGGCGTTCTTTTTCATGAGGGAGAGTTCCTTCTTCCCGATGACCCCCCTGGTGTGCCTGTTCAGGGGCAGGGAAAGAAGCAGCACGTCCGTATCCGGGAGGACCGTTTCAAGGTCGTTCAGGGTTCCCATGAAGTCCACGTCGCCGTCGGTCTTTCCGCTGGTGTTCAGCGCCCTGATCTTCATGCCGAAGCCCCGGGCGAGGTCTGCGGTCATGCGGCCGATGCCGCCGTAGCCCGCCACGGTGAGTATTTTCCCCCGAAGGCTGATGGGAGAATAGCCGTTACGGTTGAAGACGCCCTTCATGAGGTCGTTGTGAAGGGGGACGATCCTCCTCGCCAGGGCAAGCAGGAGGGCCATGGTGTGCTCGGCGATCTGGGGGGCCCATCCTCCGGCGTTGCATGCGAGAACGGGTTTTTCCGGCATCTTGTCGAAAGGAAGGTAGTCAAGGCCCGTGGAAATGGCCTGGAAGAGTTCCAGGTTCTCCAGGAGAGGATATTCTTCCTCCCGGATTTCCCTGTTGAAGAAGAAGGACAGAAGCCCGTGCGCTGAGGAAAGGATCTCAGCCCTTTTTTCCGGGGCGGCATCCTCCAGGTAGAAAATATCGGCGTGCCCGGCAACCCCCTCCTCCACGGCGGATCGTACGGCCGCAGGAGCGGAGCAGGTCACCACAAGTTTTTTTTTCATGGCGGGAGTTCTCCTTTCGCTGGTATTTCCCTGTATTGTATTGTACCCTATGAAACGCTCCGGACAAACAGGGAATAGGAATACATTCTCCGGAAGGAGGTGCACCATGGAATCGACCATCTACCTGGTCCGTCACGGGCGGCCTGCCCTGCCGGACTATGAAATGCGCTTTCTCGGAAGGACGGACCTGCCCCTCTCTCCCGAAGGGAAAGAACAGGCCCTGGCCCTGAAGGGGGCCTTCGAAGGGATCCGTATCGACAGGGTTTTCCACAGTGGGCTGAAGCGGGCCGCGGAGACGGCCGATATTATCGCCGGACAGAGGAACATTCCCTTCGCCGTCGTACCCGAATTTCAGGAGATCGCCTTCGGCGAGTGGGAAGTCCGGTCCATGAAGGAAGTCATGGAAAAGGACCCCGAAGCCTTCGAGGCCCGGGGGCGGGATTTCGCCCGTTTCCGTCCGCCGGGCGGAGAAAATTTCCTTGACGTCCAAAAGCGGGTCTGGCCAGCCTTCACCGACCTTCTGGACCGGTGGGAGGGCAACCTGCTCATCACCGCCCACGCCGGCGTCTTCAAGACGATCATCTTCACCCTGCTGGACATTCCCTGGCAGAAACTCTTTTCGCTGCGGCAGGACTACTGCGGGGTGCATGTCATCACCCGGTTCGGCGGCCACCTGACGGTGAGGCAGCTCAACTGGATGCCTCAAATGGGCGGAACAACATCGTAAGAACCGGTTCTTCACACCGAGAGTATCTTATGGCCCGACTGGATTTTTTCTGTAAGGTACTGCCCGGTGAAAAAAACCTTCACGCCGAGGTTCTCGAGCTTCTCCGCCGCACCAAGGTTTTCGGCGCATTTTTCCATGCAATTACCTCCACACCCGCTTCCTGAAGGGTGCGGAGGTACGTTTGTGTTTCACCGTCTTCCGCGGAGCCCCGTCGGGGCTCCCCACACGAGCAGCGTGACCTCATCCCACCATCCCTTCAGCTTCGAGTTCAGGCAGTAGAGCATGACCATGTTCATCCCAGTTCTCTTCTTTCCTCTCCCGTCAGCGAACCACTCAAGGGCAAAGGGCAGGTACAGCCGGTCCAGGACAACCGCCGGCCACGGCAGTCCTCCGGTGAAAGCTTCACGACCATTGAGCAGGAAGAGAAGAATCAAAACGATACTTTTTCTCACCTTCTCCACCTCCCTGTTTACCGCACCAGCTCATTTCCGTAAAACGGGAGACTGTATGTTTTTCCGTCTCTCTCAAGGACTATCGATCCTTTCACCTGCTCTCCCGTGAGATTGGCGCTCCACCTTCCGGCTGCGCTGCCGCCGCCCGTCCAGAAAAGATTCTCCTGCGTTCCCCTGCAGGTTCCCGACAGTCGTGTCCCGTCGAATGATCCCTCAAGGAAAAGTTCCAGGCCCATGGGTTTCATACCTCCGGGCACCTGAGGTATAAACCTGAGCCTGGCGGTTCCCCGAACATTCCCGCCGGACGGGGAAATAGAGAGAGACAGTTGATTGATCCTGGTTCCTTCCGGATAATTCGCCATGGAAAAATTCATCGTCCCCGCAAAGGTTCTTCCATGATCCATTTCCGGAGCGGCGCCGCCGGTCGTGAAGGAAAGGTTCACATACCCCAAATCGGGAGTCTGCCGGAACAGACCCGCAACCTCAGCAATGCACTGGAAAGAATCCCCTGAACGAAAATCCCAGAAAAATTCTCCGGCTCCCTGGGGCGGTACAGGACGGGGAAGCGTAACCGTCTCTCTCACAATCCATCGTCCGTCTTTTCTGTACAACAGCCGCGCCCTGGCACTCGCAAATTCTTCCCGGGGATTCGTATTGCGTACCGTGCAGAAAACCCTGTATCCTCCCCCAGTGAGATCTTCCTGCCGCCAGGATGCCCGGAGGGATGTCATGGAAGCCCTGTAAAGGGTATACACGGCACGGACGGCATTCTGTATCCCCTGGTCCGGACTGGACAGAATGGCCGGGATGTTTTGCCGGGTTCGTGACGCGCAGGCCGCTGCGTATTCTGCCGCAGCGGCGGCCTGGGCCCTCCAGAAAACAGTCCCCATTTCGGATTTACGGTTTTTCCACAAGGGGTCGTATCCCTGGGGAGGCAGGCTTTTTTGCGCTATATGGCGAAACCGAAACCACTCCCATGCCTGGTATTCCCAGAACCCGTGGCTGCCGGTGGCGATTCCGGGAGCAGTGGCTCCCCCCCATCCGTTGAAATACCAGGGGTCGAACCAGTCAACTCCCTCTTCGTTTCCGGGGGGATATTTATTGAAAAGCAGCTCCAGAGCGGAAGAAAAATCCCCTCCTTCTCCCCAACCCGCCGGCGGGGGGCTCTTCATCGAATACAGTTCCGCCGGTCCCGCCTCCCGTTCACCGACCGGTGTTCCCGCCATAAAGGACTGCCATGCATCCTCTTCCGGCATCCCCGCCACATGATAGGGGACGAACATATCGGCGAGGAAATGAGCCGCCC
>JAPXRK010000183.1:0-4077 GCA_033813575.1 Synergistales bacterium | reverse complement strand
GTGTGCGCCACGATGCACCCTGGCTTTCCATGCCGGGGCCCGAGGCGGGCAAGAGCCTCCCTCATGGAGACGAAGTCGTGGCCGTCGCACTCCTCCACGGCCCAGCCGAAGGCGAGGAACTTGTCCCGGAGCGGCTCGAGGGACATGATGTCCTCCGTGGCCCCCTCCATCTGCCGCCCGTCCCTGTCCACAAGGAGCACAAGATTGTCCAGGGAGAAGTGGGCGGAGGTCATGGCGGACTCCCAGAAAACTCCCTCCTGGAGCTCCCCGTCGCCCACAAGGCAGAAGACCGACGGAACGGATGCCCGCTCCCTCAGGGCGAGGGCGAGGCCGTTGGCGAGGCCGAGCCCCTGGCCGAGGGATCCGCCCGGAGCGTCCACGCCGGGGGTTCTGCGGACCTCGGGGAATCCCTGGAGCATGGCGCCGAGGCGGCGGTAGCTCCACAGCTCTTCCCGGGGAAAGAAACTCCTGTTGGCCAGGACGGCGTACAGGGCGGGACATCCGTGCCCCTTCCCGAGCACGAACCGGTCCCTGCCCTCCCAGGAGGGCTCGTCCGTCCTGAGGGAGAGAACCTCCCAGTACAGCCAGACGAGAAGATCCACGATGGAGAGCGAAGAGGCCAGGTGGCCCGACCGGGCGACGCCGATCATCCGGACCACGTCCCTCCGGACCGCTGAAGCGTGTTCAGCCGGAGTACCCACATCAGGGCTCATGAACGGCCAGCCCCCTTTCTCTGTGCGAGCCGCCGGGCTTCCCGCCACATCCGGCTGAATTCTTCGAGGAAGAGATCCGCCCTGTAGACGGTCTTCTCCTGTTCCGGCGAAACGACCGGGTACGGGAGGCGCCCCTCCCCCTTCCACACGGGGAGTTTCCATTCGGCGGCGAACTCCTCTACCTTCGGATCATAAGCGGAGAGGGTCAGGGGAACGCCGGAGAGAAGGGCGAGAAGGGCGAAATGGTATCGCATGGATACAGCGCCCGCAGCGTTGCAGAAAAGGTGTTCCGACTCGGTGCGCCAGTTCGCAGCGGAGAGCAGGATGATTCTCCGGGGACGGAAGATCCGGCTTCCCGCAAGCCGCTCCATGAGGGCGACATCCTCCTCGGAGAGGCCCACTCCCACCACCGGCAGTTTTTTCTCGGCGGCCATCCTCGCCGCCTTCGTCACCGTGCGGAGAGGGAGGCTTCCGCCCCAGGGCCGGATGTTCACGAGGAAATGGCCGTCGCTCCGCTCACTGCAGGAGGAATGCCGCCCCAGCAGAAACACCGGGTCGGGAGACCTGGAGGACTTCTGCCCCCAGGAGTTCAGCAGTGCGCCGGACCGGTCGTCCCGTACGCTTCTGAGGGCGCATTTTCCCAGGGCATTGCGGGCGAAGAACATCCCGGAGAGGGTCCTGAAGGGGCCCACCGACTGCCCTACCGCCCAGGGCAGGGCGCCCGCCAGCGACGCGAGACGGATCATTCCCCAGTAATAGGCGGACGACCTGACGCTCGTGACGTCCTGAAAGAGACCTCCTCCCCCGAGGAGCAGGGTGTCGCTCTCCCGGAGGAGCCGGAAAACCTCCAGAGTCTTCCAGCGGTTCACGGCCCGCAGGGAAAGGGACCGCCCGGTATCCGCGGGAGACGCGGAGAGTATGGCCAGTTCCTCTCTCGGAACGCCGTTTTTTTCGAACGCCTCCACCAGGGCCGAGGCAAGGAGCTCGTCCCCGAGGTTGCCGAATCCGTAGTAGCCGCAGAGTACCGCGCGGTAGCGCCGGTTCACCCCGTCACCATCCTCCCGTACTTCTCCCACAGGGGAAGAATGAGGAACCTGAGAAGCACAATTCCCATCATACCCACGAGGACGCCGGTCCACAATCCGTTAAATTGCCTGAAGAGAATGAAATACAGGGGTGTATGGAAATGGCAGAAGCTGTTCACCGCCGACGAAAAACCGAGGACGGTGGCCATGCGGAACACTTCCCTGTACCGGGGCCATAGGTCGGCCTTGCGGACGTAATACCAGAGCAGCAATGACGGGTACCCGATGAAGATCTCCTTGTTCCTGGGCCGGGCCACGAGGATGCGCTCGAGGAACTCCCTCATGCGTACCTCGAAGGCCGGGACGAACTGGACGTTGTCGCTGCGGAAGAGAACCAGGCCAGCTCCGGCCAGGAGAATGCCGATGAGGAAGAGCTCACCCCAGAGAGGGGGGCGGCGGAAGATCTCTCCCAGGGACTCGGGGTGTTCCCTGCGCCTGAGGTCGGCGAGCAGCACCAGGAGCGGCGGAAGGAAGAGAGTCGCCTTGACGCCTGAAAAGGCCCGGAGACGGAGCATATAGGCGGGCTCGCTGAAGAAGGCGGCGATGGCCAGTCCCCCCGCCACGGCGAACAGGAAGCTCCCCACGAGCCCCGCCCAGGGACGCCTCCAGCCGTCAAGGGCCAGGAAGGACGCCTCGGTGACCACAAACACCGCCGCCAGGGCCCCGAAGATCCTGGCCGCCGGAGGAACGAAACGGACGGCGAAGGCCGTCACCAGGACGACAGCGCCGAGAAGAACGACCCCTTTCCGCGTGACTTTGCCTGTCCGCTCGCGGCCGTCTTCTCCGGAGAAAAGGAAAAACCGCTGGAGATACCGGAGGAGGGAGTAGACAAAGGCGAGAGCCAGGGCGGCGGCGCCGATTATTCCCGTCCTCCAGGGGGAGAAGGGTTCCGGCCAGGAGACGGCGATGCCGTGGGCTGAAAGTCCCGCCGCGAGGTCGCCAAGCTCGCCGAGGAAGGTGCCGTACGGGTCGGCGGAAGATTCCATGGCGGAGGGACGGAAGACGAGCAGGCGGACGGACCGTTCCTTGACCGCCCGGAGAAGCCGTTCGAAAAGGGCCGACCGGGAGATGTTCCTGCTCAGGAGTTCCTCGTGGGTCACGCTGTGAAGGGGCAGCAGGGCGGGAAAGGCAAGCCAGTTGAGCTGGGGAGCCCCGAGCTGCCGGGAGAACTCCACCACCGCCACGGACCTGCCCGCCTTCCTCACCGCTCCGGCGAGGGGCTTCAGGTCAGGAAAGCCGAGGGCAGTCTCCCCGGCGGGGGCGAGAGTGCGGATGGACGGAAAATCGGCGAGAAGCTTATCGAGGGCGGCTACCGACGGGGCGGTATCCCCCGGAAGAGCGGGGGCGACTCGGTAGAACACGGGAATCTGCAGCTTTTCAGCGAGGAGCAGGCCGTCCATGTCGGGAAGAACGCCGGTCAGAAGCAGTTCCTCCAGGGTTCGGGGAAGAAAAACCGCCGTTCCTCCGTCGGCTTCCGCCGTACGCATCCCGGGGAAACGGGCCGCCAGGCTGGGCAGGGCCTTCCGGCCGGCGGGGAAGGTCTTCGGGAAAAAGAGAGCCGCGGAGGAAAGAGGTGCTGCCAGGGCCTTCTTCGCCCCGTCGGGCAGCCCCGAAGCGGGGCCGTAATAGAGGGGCAGGACGCCGAGGGACAGCTGGGTGCCCGTCAGTTCGGAGACCATCAGCCCGGTGGCGCCCTTCCGGGCCATTTCCCCCCAGGCCGCCTCTGCGGTCCTGCCGGTGGAGGAGGCAAGGGAGGCCACGTCCCGGAAGTCAAGGACGATCCCCGCATTCCGTGACGCCCGCTCGGCCCCCATGCGGGGCAGAAGGGCGGCGGCGGAAAGGAGGAACAGGGCGAGGACGACGCAGAGCCCCAGGTTGATCCGGGCTCCTTCGGGAGGGAATATTCTCTTCTTCATGGCGTTTTCCTCCATTGGTCGGCCACTGAAAAGCCGAGGGATTCAAGCATTCTGCTGAGCCTGCAGAGGGGCAGGCCCACCACGTTGAAATAATCTCCCCTGATGGAATCCACGAGGAGGGCGCCCAGTCCCTGGATGGCATAGGCGCCTGCCTTGTCGTCTCCCTCCCCGCTCTCCGCGTAGGCCCGGAGGGCGGATTCGGGAAGCTCCCGGAAGAGGACGTCCGTCCTCTCTGCGGCGGTCTTTGTCTCCCCGGGGGACGCCACCGTAACGCCCGTGAAGACCGAATGGGTCCTGCCGTTGAGCAGGATGAGCATCTCCAGGGCTTCCTCCCTGCTGCAGGGTTTCCCCAGGATCCTGTTT
>JAPXRK010000182.1:0-4086 GCA_033813575.1 Synergistales bacterium | reverse complement strand
GTCCAGAAGAGCGTGGAATTCATCGTGTTTTCCCTTCCCGATCCGCTCATCTTCAAGTTTTTCAAACTCCCGGAAGAGTTCTTCGTCCTTGGCGGCATCGAGGCGCTGTTCGGCCATGACGAAGAGGACGTTGTCCTCCTTCTGGATGTGCTGCCGCAACAGGGCCGTGTACCCGGCGGCATTCTCCGCGAACAGGGAGACTCCTCCCCTGTCGCCTGCCTTCATGGCGGTGATGCCCCGCTTCATTCCGGCGATGAACTCCCGCCCCTTCCGGTGTTCGCCGAGCATCACGCCGATGGGGCCCCCCTCGTTGGGGATGCCGGCAGCCTCAAGGCCCGGGAAGAGAAATTCCTCTTCCTTGCCGTGATGGCACTTGTCGGCGAAGATGGAAAGGAACTCCATCATCCCGTCAAGATGGCCGAAGTCGGCGGGCGCTCCTCCTCTCAGCTTTTCCGCAGCACCGTCGAGGATATCCAGCATGACCTCGATGCCCCTGTGCTCGTTTCTCAGTTCGTCAGTCGACTTCATTTCACTCTCTCCTTTCACGGGTCAGGATTGCAGCCCCCGAAGACAGGTTTCAGCCTCCTATGGTGGGGACAATGGAATAGTCGCACTGGCCGTCATAGAGCTCCCTGTGCTTCCGGTACTCCGCCATGTAGACAATATCTCCCGTTCCGATGGCCCTGTCAACGGCAAGCACCCCGTCCAGGTGATCGATCTCGTGCTGCAGCAGCTCAGATTCCGCCTGGCCGATGTCCGTCCATTCCTGCCGGGCGCCCTTTTCATCCCGGTACCGTATGCTGACGGACCGGTGCCGCCGCACCCGCACCATCAGGTCGGGGAAGGACATGCAGTCGTCCCAGAGGGTGAAGGTCTCAGGGCTCCTGGAGACGATCTCAGGGTTCGCGATCACGAAGGATCCCTGTCCCAGGTTCAGGGCGATGAGCCGCTTCGGGATGCCGATCTGGGGGGCTGCGATCCCCCGGCCGAAGCCGTGCTCCTTCCTGAAGAGTTCAAGGGCCTCCCTGAGATCCGCCATCTCCACTTCCAGCAGGGGATCGGAAAAATCCTCAACGGCGGCGCATTTCCGCCGCAGAAGAGGGTCACCGAGTATCAGGACCGGTCTTTTCATCATCACGCCTCCAAAAGTGCAATACGTTACGCCAGCAGTTCTTCGTAGATCGCGCGGTCCCCTTCGGAGAAGCAGCAGAAAAGAACTTCTTCGATCCCCGGGTATTTGACGATCTCATCCCGCACAGTGGACACTGCGATTTTCGCTGCCTGTCCGACCGGGTAGCCGTAGACGCCGGTGCTGATGGAGGGGAAAGCGATGGACCTCACCCCCGCCCCTGATGCCAGTTCCAGCGAACGCCTGTAGCACGACGCGAGAAGTTCCGCCTCGCCCCGGCCGCCTCCGTGCCACACCGGCCCCACGGTGTGGATGACGTACTTCGCCGGGAGCCGGTATCCTTTCGTGATTTTGGCGTCGCCGGTGGCGCAGCCGCCGAGTTTTCTGCATTCTTCCAGGAGTTCGGGCCCTGCCGCGCGGTGGATGGCCCCGTCCACTCCACCCCCTCCGAGAAGGGAATTGTTGGCTGCGTTGACGATGGCGTCCACCTGAAGGGTCGTTATATCCGCTTTCACAACTGCCGGCATGTCGATCACCCTCCCTGAAAAATTGTCAAAAAGCCGAAATCCTCCTAAATCCACAGGCAGCGGGGAGCGTCACCGGTGCTCGCTTGGGCCGCCGGTGCAGATTGTCGTCCTTCTCGTCGCCCTGGCGGGCGAATTCACCTTATGCCCGGCGACACTCCCTCTGCCAGGAGAAGCTGCGGATTTAGGATCCTCACGCCGGGGCGGCGGTACTTTCCTCCCGCGCCAGGGGAAAGACGATGCCGATCCGGCAGCCCCGTCCGGGGGAGGATTCAAGTGTCATGGCGCCGCCGAGGAGCCGAACCCGCTCGTTCATGTTGGCGAGGCCCCTGTGCCCCGTGGTGCGGAGCAGTTCGTACTCCGTCCCGGACACAGGTCCTGCGTCGAATCCGCCGCCGTCGTCTTCAATGGTAAAATGGACGGCATTCCCTTCTTTTTTCAGTGCCGCCCTGACGCTCCGGGCCCTGCCGTGGCGAACGGAATTCGATACCGCTTCCTGGAAGATGCGGACCAGGGCCAGGCCGCATTCTTCAGAAAGAATGTCAAGATCCTCGTCCACATCCATGTCGATGACAAGCCCCTCGTACGCCCGGGAAAGGCGGTCGGCCTTCTCCTGCATGGCGCTGGCAAGACCCAGCCTGATCCACGACGGGGAAAGCTCGTCGCAATATTCCCGGATTTCCCTGGCGGCGGTCTGGACGACCTCTTCGGCGGTGTCGAGATGGCGGCGGAGTTCCCCGGTCTCCGGGGGAAGAGACTCCTTCGCGAGCTGGATGCGCTTTATGGCCGCCACCGACGACTGCAGGGGCCCGTCATGGAGCTCCCTGGCCAGGTGTCTCCGGGTATTCTCCTCCGCCTGGACCAGGTCGCTCACGTAGCTCTTTTTCAGCTCCTCCTTGGCGAAGGCCTCCTCCGCAAGGGTGCCGATGACGCCCGACAATGATTCAAGTTCGTACAGGGGGCCGCTGTACAGCTCCGGGGGATGGTCTTTTCCCCACCGCATTCCCCGGATACTTTCCGAAAGCCTCCGGAGCGGCACGGCCAGGTATCTCCAGAGGAGGATCATCCCCAGAAAAATTGCGGCCGAGGTGCCCATGGCGGTGAGAATCCAGGATCTCCAGATTCCGGCCAGGGGGGCGAGCAGGACTGTTCTCGACACTGCCGCGAGAATATAGCTTCCGTCTTCCAGCCCCCGCTGTACCACGTAATAGTCATTTCCATCGTCGCCCCGCACTTTTTCGGGTTCTTCGGAGAATTCCGTCCCGCTCCGAAGAAAAAGAAGCTTTTCCGCTCCGGGCGATGCCGCCGCGACCCGCCCGTCCTGCCCTATGAGAAGGACGCCTCCCGCACCTCCATTCCTCAGCGCCGGATCCGTGGAAAGCATGCGGAAGCGCATCTGGCCCATGGGCCTGTGCCTCTGGGGCATCCCTCTTCCCATAGCCGTTCCTCCGGCGAAGTTCTCCGCAAGGTCCAGAACGTAGGAGCGCATCATGGAGTCCATGGCCTCCTCCTGGGCCCGGAAGGCGTAGAGGGAGAAAAGAAATCCTGCCGCTGTAAGGAGGGTCACGAGAACCATGAGCGCAAGAAGAAGATGCTTTCTCATGGCGTTCCCCTTTCTCCATCCAGGAACCGGAGTTCGTCCAGCAGCACGATTCCCTTCTTCAGCGCCAGCAGGATGGCTTCCGTCTTGTTCCGGGCGCCGAGCTTTCCGTAAATGGACGTCAGGTGGGCAGCCACCGTCCGCTCGGTGATGGAGAGGAGAGACGCCACTTCGGAAGCGGGCAGCCCCTGCCCGGCAAGGATGAGCACTTCCCTCTCCCTCGGGGAAAGTTCTTCCCCCGGCTCGTCGGCTCCGGTGAGTGACACGGAGGGGTCGAGGTAGAAGATACCCCGGGCCGTGTCGAATACCGCCTTCCGCAGTTCCTCCAGGGGGGCTGACTTCAGGATGAAGCCCTTCGCCCCTGCCCGGAGAGAAGCCATGACATACTGATGGGCGCTGTAGGCCGTGAGCATCAGCACGTTGGTCTTCAGGCCGTTTTTCCGTATTCTGGCGGCGATGTCGATGCCGCCGGCGCCCGGCATTTCGATGTCCAGCAGGGCCAGGTCCGGCCGAAGCTCCAGGATGGACTGCCAGGCGGACTCACCGTCGGAGGCGAGTGCCGCCAGCTCCACCCCTTCTTCCTTTTCCAGCCAGGCAGCGAGTCCCGACCGCGTGAGGGGGTGATCATCGGCAAGCAGAATCCGTATCATGTTCCTTCCTCCTTCCCGACAGCGCTTTCCCTGTCCGGGGAAGCGATCCCATGGGCCAATTGTAGCATGACGAACCGGAGCGGAATTGTCATTTCTTACAATAGGGAAACCGGCAGATCCGACCATGCGGCCTTCCCCCGGGGAGAGTATCCTTTACCCATCACAAGCTGAAAGGCGGGATTT
>JAPXRK010000181.1:1014-4123 GCA_033813575.1 Synergistales bacterium | reverse complement strand
AGATTTACCTTTGCCCAGGCCGCGCTGTCGGCATTTTCATCTGTTCCGAAAGCCCCGAAGACCCGGCCGTTGATGTTGAAGTGGGAAAAATCCAGGGGGTAATTCTTTTCCGAGGCGAACTGGTTGATATTCGTCTTGTAGGGGTAGATCGCCTCGGTCCCTCTCACTGCGGACAATCCGATCTCACATGGTCCGATGCAGTCTGCGGCGCAGACAGTGCACATTCCGGAGAAAGGGGAAACATTATCGGGCGTACGCATTCTGGTGTTCGTCATGGAACTTCCTGCAGGGGGGCTATATGTCACTATGAAAACCTCCTTCAATATTTTTTCCTGCCTGGGTACACCGTGGAGTGAAAAAATCCGGTTCGGAGACAGCCGCCACACTTTTTCCCAATCACCTTCTCACCTTTTTTCCGAAAGGGACGATGTTATTTTTTCTGACTTTTCCCCAGTATATACCCGGCAGTATATTTTTCAATTCCGGTCAGACTTGCATTGAAGAAACAAGGTTTTCGTCGTGGATGCGCCGGATGGTCTCCCTTTCCCATGGGAGGCGCCTCCAGTGAGATGAATCTCATTTTTGGGCCTTCAAGTGTCCGTCAAATGAGGAGAAGCTCACCTTCCCGCTCCCCAATTCCCGAAACAGCGGATCCTCTCCCCTTCCGGAGAGGATGAAAAAACTCCCGCAGAAGAACTGAACGGCCTGTCATGGAAAAGATCTTCCAGAACAGGTAGCGTATTTTTCCTCAGCAAAAGAAAACAAAAGGGGCGGTTGTTTGAGGTGAAGGAACTCCTCAGGCCGCCTTTTCCAAACTTCAATCTATTGTTATAATTCTCATGCCGATAAATTTTATTTTCGGAGGTGAGATCATGGCGCGGTTCTTTCTATGACAGGCTTTTTTGTGCACGGGATGCATTCCGGATGACATTGTAGGAGGGGAAAGATATGAACGATTCGAACTGCGCCGGGTCCGCCGGCCGTTTTTTTGCCTTCAGACTCTTACCGGGGGAAGACCTGATTGAGGGAATCCGGGACACCGTCAGGTCCGAAGGCATTCGTGCCGGTTTTGTGGCCGCCGCAGTAGGAAGCCTTTCAAGGGCCTCCCTCCGCTTTGCGGGCAAACCCGAAGGGACGGTCCTCGATGATTGTTTCGAAATTGTCTCACTCTCGGGAACAGCGGAAGAGGGAGGGGAACATCTCCACGCTTCCCTGTCCGACCCTGAAGGCAACGTGGTCGGAGGGCATGTTCTCGAGGGGTGCCTTGTTCGCACCACCATGGAGATCATTCTCGGGGAGCTTCCGAAGCTGCAGTTCTCCAGGGAGTACTGCCCGTCGTCAACGTACATGGAACTGGCGGTCCACCGCCGGATAACTAAAAAAGGAGAGAAAACGGAATGAAAAACAGGACCCTGGTACTTATCGCGCTGTGCATCGCGCTGAACATCGGCCTCGGACAGGCGGCTTCAACCCTGAAGCTGCCCATTTTCCTCGATTCCATCGGCACCGTCCTTGCTGCCCTTCTCATGGGCCCGTGGGTGGGAATGGGCACGGGACTCTTTACCAACCTGCTGTGGGGCGTCATTTCCGGCCCTGTAGCCGCGGCCTTCGCTCCCGTGGCTATGGTCATCGGCCTTGTGGCGGGATTCGCGGCCCGGAAGGGGCTGTTCCGCACCCTCGCGGGCGCCGTGATCGCCGGAGTGGTGATCACTATTTTCGTGACCCTTGTGGCCACACCCATCCGGACCTACCTGTTCGGAGGGGTGACGGGATCAGGGGCGGATTTCTTCGTGGCCTACCTGACCGCCGTGGGGCAGAAACTCCTCCAGTCCGTCGCCCTGACGGTGATTTGGACCAACCTGGTGGACAAGATAGTGGCCTGCCTCGTGGCCCAGGCCGTGGTACGGCAGCTTCCCGGGCGGATCCGGAGCCTTTTCCCCGGCGCGGGAAACGTGGCCTGAGCGGGCGTGAGGAAGATCGGCCCCTTCAGGTCCTTTCTCCTTTGGGCATTGTGGGTCGGGGGCTCCATGGGGCTCCCGGCCTTTCCCTTTATTGCTGCCATGGCAGGGCTCTCCTCCGGGGCGGTCCTCATCTGGCCGAGGTCGAGGCACCGGGCGAAAGGAGTCATCTTCTTCATGCTCCCCCTGGCCCTCGGTTTCTGGCTGATCCACGGCGGTGCCCTCCAGCTTTTTGTGGGGGGTCCGGTCCAGCCGTCCAGGGCCATGTGGGCTTTGGGGCTGTGGCTCCGCATTCTCTCCGTGATCTCCGCGAGCCAGCTCTGGCTTGAATACGTTCCTCCACCGGTCCTGATCCGTTCCCTCTTCGCCGGCAGGCTCCCTGCCTCCTGGGCTTTTCTCCTGGCAAGCCCCCTGCTGCTTGCGCAGCAGATACGGGCCAGGGCAGCCCAGGTGCGGGAGGCCCAGCTCTCCCGGGGAGTCCCGGTCCACGGCAACTTCTTTGAACGTGCGTCCTCCCTGACGGCGCTGGTCTTTCCCCTGGTGCTCGGCCTGCTGAACGAACTGCCCGCCAGGAGCGCGGCTCTCGACATGAAGGGCTTCGGACTCTTCCCCCGCAGGTCGTCCCTTGCGCGGGAAGGTGAAACGGGAGCCCTGCCCGCCCTCGAACCGGCCCCTCAGACCTTCAATGGAAAGGTGGCTGAATTTAGGGAGGCCGCTTTTCTTGCCCCCGGAGAACCGGTACCCCTCCTGGAGATTCCGGAGTTTTCCGTTTCGCCGGGAGAAACCGCATTCCTTGAAGGAGGCAACGGGAGCGGAAAATCCACCCTGGCCTCCATGCTCTCCGGGGCCGTGCCGGAGCACAGGGGCGGCGAAATCTCCGGCGACGTCCGGGTACTCGGGGAGGACGTGAAATCGAGGAGCTGTCTCGCCTGGTCGCCGGACGTGCAGGCCGTGCAGCAGAATCCCGTCCTGGCCCTCTCCGGATGCACCTTCACGGTCCGGGAGGAGGTGGCTTTCGGTCCGGAAAACCTGGCGCTCCCTCCGGCGGAAATCCGCGCCCGGGTGGATCGGGCCCTCGATCTTGCGGGCATCGCCCACCTCGGGGACCGGAACCCGACGTGTCTCTCCGGCGGGGAAGCCCAGAAGCTGGC
>JAPXRK010000181.1:0-1004 GCA_033813575.1 Synergistales bacterium | reverse complement strand
CCTCCGCCCTGGCCATGAATCCCCGGCTGCTGGTCCTCGACGAGGCCTTTTCCAGGATTCATCCCGCCGACCGGCGCTCCCTCGCCTCCGTTCTCCGCCGGCAGGCCCTGGAAACGGGCTCGGCCCTGGTGGTCCTCGAGAAGCCGGGGAACGCCTGCACACCGTGGTCCGCCCCGGCAGGGCATTTCCTGGACGGCCGCCTTCTCCGCGGCCCCTCCCCCGTTCCGGCCCCACGTCCTGCGGCAGGGCCTTCCCTTTCTTCCGGAAAAAATGATGACCAGCCGGTGCTGGTCATCGACGATCTTTCCTTCCGGTGGAAGGGGGAAACCTCTCCCCTCCTCCGGTCGGTGAACGCCGTCCTCCGCCCCGGAGAGCGGGCCGCCCTCACGGGACCGAACGGGGCCGGAAAATCCACCCTTATGCGCCTGTGCGCGGGGCTTCTTGAACCCGAAAAGGGGGCGGTGCTGCTGGGGGGCGTGCCGGTGCCCTCCATGGCTCCCGGGGAACGGGCCGCCCGGATAGGTTTTCTCTTCCAGGACGCCGAACGGCAGATCTTCCACTCCACCGTGGCCGGTGAAGTGCTCTTCTCCCTCAGGAACTCGCCTCTCTCGCAGAACGAGCGCATGGAGCGCATGCGGCAGGCCCTCTCTGCGACGGGGCTGTCGGGGAAGGAAGAAAAGCACCCCCTCGACCTGAACGCCGCCGAGCGGAGGATGGTGGCCGTGGCCTCCCTTTCTGTCCGGGAGGGAGATCTCCTGCTGCTGGATGAGCCCACCAGGGATTTCGACCCCGAATGGCAGGGCCGGTTCGAGGAGTGGATGCTTTCCCGTCCGGAGGCCATCGTGGCGGTCAGCCACGATCCCGAGTTCGCCGGACGGCTTTTCCCCGCCGCCTGGAGCCTGGACAGCGGCCGCCTCACAACCTGACCTCCCCATACCCGCCGCTTTTCTGCATAGATTACTTATTTTGTAGGAATTCTCCTCCCTCCTATGGCATTCTATACC
>JAPXRK010000180.1:0-4144 GCA_033813575.1 Synergistales bacterium | reverse complement strand
CGCCAACACGTTCAGCAAGGTGGATTTTCCGGCGCCGTTGGAGCCGATCAGAACCGTCACCGTGCCGGTTGCAAGGTCGAGCGTGATATCGCGCAGGACGACATCACGACCGTACCCAGCTTCGATACCAATGGCGCGTAAACGTTTCATAGCTCGATCAGCCGACGCCCGCGCAGCAGGATATAGAGAAACACCGGCGCTCCGATCCCGGCGGTTAGGATACCGAGCGGCAGCTCCGCCGGAGCCACGATCCAAGGAGAGTACTTGGTCCGCGGCAGCCCCCTGGGCAACACCATCATGATGGCCGAAGGCTACGAGCGCGGCTTCGCGTTCATGCCCGGCACGGCCATCGACCAACACTTCACGCAGCGGGGCCGGCTCCCCGACATGCAAAACGTGAAGCGAACCCACCCGCAACTCTTCGGCCTCGGGATCGACGGCATGACTTCGGGAAACCACATCTGGGACAAGCCCGAAGGGATTGCCGTCCTGGAGGAGGAATCCCGGATCGTCCGCCCGGCGAACTACCCGGACGATTGCCCGGGACAGGGGATGACGGTACTGGAGAAAAACGGCAGGCGCCTCGCCGTGGCCAATCTCCAGGGGAGGGTTTTCATGCCCCCCATCGACTGCCCCTTCCGGAAGGCGGACGCGCTTCTCGCCGCTGCGGGGAAGGTTCCCCTTTTTCTCGATTTCCACGCCGAGGCCACATCGGAAAAAAAAGCGCTGGCCCATTATCTCGACGGCAGGGCCGCGGTGGTGATCGGAACCCACACCCATGTGCAGACCGCCGACGAGGACATTCTCCCCGGAGGCACAGCCTGCATCACCGACGCCGGAATGACCGGAGGGCACAGGAGTTCCATCGGAATGAAGATGGAAGGCGTGCTCCCGAAGTTTCTCACCGGCATGCCTTCGCGGTTTGAAGTCTCGGGAGAGGGACTGGCCCTGAACGGGGTGGCCGTCACCCTGGACGACGAGACGGGCCGGGCCGTGGACATTCTCAGAATCAACGAAAAGTTATCTCACTGAAAAAGGGCGGGGGAGGCTTAATTGCCTCCCCCGCTGTTTTTGTCTTTCAGCAGATTCTGGGAAGAATCTCCCCCCAGGGCATATCCACCAGCCGTTCCCCCCCGATGGAGGTCCTCATGGAGACCATTCCCTTCGGCTCGGCGGAGGAGACGCGGCCGATGAGGGCGGCGTCTCCGCAGAGCGGCGACTGCCTGAGGATCCGCAGGGCCTCTTCAGCGTCAGAAGGAGCCACCGCAAGGGCGGCGCACCCCTCGCAGGCCATGTAGAGGGGGTCGAAGCCGAGAACGTCGCAGAGGGATTTCACCTGGAAGCTTACCGGGATGGAGTCCTCATCGAGGAAGAAATGGAGTCCCGAGGCCTCCGCCCATTCACAGAGCACTGTCCCCAGGCCGCCCCTGGTGCAGTCCCTCATGCACCGGAGCCCATCGAGCCGCAGAAGGGGACTCAGGGCGGGCCACAGGGGGGCGCAGTCGCTCAGCAGCCCCTCCACGGGAAGGCTGAACCGGGCGGACGCGATGGCCGCCCCGTGCCGTCCGATGGACGTGGTCACAAGAAGAGCGTCGCCCTCCCGGATTTCCGCCATGGAGAGCGTCCGGGGCGACCGGATCCGCCCGAAGGCGCAGCCCGTGATGAGCATTCCCTCCACCGCTCCCGCCGGGACGACCTTGGTGTCCCCGGCGGCGAGGGTCATGCCGATTCCGGCACAGGTCGAGGCGGCGCTTTCCATGTAGAAGGCCACCTCTTCCGGGGAAATCCCCTCCTCGAGGACGAGGCTCAAGCCGAGGAAATCCGGGCTCGCTCCCCGGACGGCCAGGTCGTTGGCGCAGCCGCAGACGCAGAGGTGGCCGATGTCGCCGCCCGGAAATCTCCGGGGCGACACGGTGAAGCCGTCCATCGTCATGGCGTATCCTCCGGGAAGAAGGGCGGCATCCTCCAGCTCGGGACCGATGCCCCGCTTCCTGAAGGACTCGAGCAGGCGGGAAACGAGGTCGGCGCTCTGCCGCCCGCCGCTACCGTGCCCCAGGGTGATCGTTGTGTCGTTCATGACCTGTCTCCTTTGAAAAAACGGAAGTAGGCGCCGCATGTTCCCTCGCCGGACACCATGCAGGGGCCCACGGGAGAGAGGGGCGTGCATGCCGAACGGAACAGGGGGCATTCCGGGGGAATGATCTTTCCCGTCAGCACTTCGCCGCACCGGCATCCCGCCGGAGGCGTCCCGGGGCGAAGGGAAAGGGCGAACCGCTTTTCCGCGTCGAAGGATTCGTACTTCCTTCTCAGGGCAAGCCCGGAGTCCGGAATGGTCCCGATGCCCCTCCACGTGGCGTCCCGGTGTTCGAAGACCTCTTCGAGCAGTCCGAGAGCCTTGGGGTTCCCCTCCCTTTTCACGGCTGTGCCGTACACCGAGCGGAGGGCGGGAGCACCCTGTTCGTGCTGCCTCACGATTTCCGCGAGGCCGAGAAGGATCTGTTCCGGTTCGAAGCCCGCGATCACGCCGGGAAGGCCGTACTTTTCGGGAAGGAAGCGGAAGGGATCGTGCCCGAGGATAACGCACACGTGCCCGGGCAGGAGAAAACCCGAAAGCCGGAGGTCGGGGTCGGCGGCAAGGAGTTCCACCGCGGGAGGGGTACGCTTGTGGAACGAAAGGACCGAGAGATTGGGGACGCTTCTCCGGGCCGCTTCCGCCACCAGGGCCGCCGTGGCCGGAGCCGTGGTCTCGAACCCCACGCCGAGGAAGACCACTTCCCGGTCGGGATTTTCCACGGCGATGGTCAGCGTCTCCATGGCGCTGGTCACAACCCTTGCGTCAAGGCCCCGGGTCCGTTTCGACGCCAGGGATCCTCCCTCGCAGGGAACCTTGAACATATCTCCGTAGGCGGCCACGACAGCTCCCCGGTCGAGAAGGGAAAGGGCGGCCTCGATCTCTCCCTGGCCGGTGACGCACACCGGGCATCCCGGGCCTGAGACAAGCCGCAGCGTCGGGGGAAGGATGGTCCGTATCCCGGAGCGGAATACGGAAACCGTGTGGGTTCCGCAGACTTCCATCACCGAAAGGGGGCTCCTGGAAATCTTCCCTAGGAGAGCCGCTATGGAGGGGGCGCTAACGGGCATAGGGATCTCCCGCGAGAGCCCGCAGTTCGTCCCAGAGGCCTTTCAGTTCTTCCGAGTCCTCCGGGGAAAGCTTTTCTATGGCGAATCCGGCATGGACGAGGACCGTATCGCCCGGAACGACATTTTCCACGAGATCGGTGCGGATTTCGGTCCGGACGGCGCCGGCGGCGGCGAGGGCACGGTTCTCGCCGAGAATTGTTTCAATGGTGTGGGGAACGGCAAGACACATGATTACTCCTCCTTTTCCGGGCTATATTGTACTCCAGAATGACCGGAGAATGAAGAAAATACACTTTCACTGAGTGGAAAGATGGGAGGAGGGTGTTATAATATGCTTCGATTATTCTATATTCAGCGAACAAGCGAAATAGTGAAAGGCGGGTGACGCTCAAAGCAGACGTGAGGAAAAGCGGCCGTACGCGTTTCAAAATCTGACCACAGAAAACGAAGGAGGGGTATGGGAAAAATGGCACAGGATGTCCAGAGGGAACATTGGGGAAGCAGGATCGGATTTATACTGGCGGCTGCGGGTTCGGCAGTCGGGCTTGGGAATATCTGGCGTTTCCCGTACATTACCGGAAAGTATGGCGGAGCCGCATTTGTCCTTGTCTACCTCGCCATCATCTTCATCCTCGGCTTTTCCGTCATGCTTGCTGAAATGGCCATCGGCCGGAAAGCGCAGCTCAACGCGGTCGGTTCCTTCCAGAAACTCGGGGGCGGCGCATGGCCCATCGTCGGCTGGATGGGAGTTATGGCCGGGTTTATGATTCTTTCGTTTTACGCGGTTATCGGCGGATGGACCATCAAGTACTTCATCTGGTCCTTCACGGGCCTGATGGGGGATGCCGCGGCAGGCAAGGCGGGCGATGTCTTCGGCGGATTCGTCACCAACACGCCGCAGGTGATCATCTACCAGGCGATCTTCATGCTCATGACCATCTGGGTGGTCTACAAGGGCATCGGCGAGGGCATCGAGAAATACTGCAAGATCCTCATGCCCGCC
>JAPXRK010000179.1:0-4166 GCA_033813575.1 Synergistales bacterium | reverse complement strand
GCTCCAGAAAAGGCCGAAATCACCGAGGACCACCACCAGGTCATCCCTTGAAAGCATCTCCCCGGCGGGAAAGTTTCCCGGCGAGAAGCGGGTCATCCCGTACACTCCGTGGGTGTCCCCGGTCAGGTAGATCATTGTCGCTCCCCTTCCGTCCGCCCCCTTCTTTTCCCGGCGGGGGCATGAAAGACAATTTCATTATAACCGGAATAGTGTGCTAGAATTTGTTCCAAAATCCCATGCAGGAGGCGCACCATGACCACTCCGGTCCAAAATACCCTCGCAATCGTCTGCGGAGGCGGCCCCGCCCCCGGAATAAACAGTGTGATCAGCTCGGTGACCATCGAGGCGAAGAAGTCGGGCTGGGAGGTCTTCGGAATTTACGACGGCTTCTCCAACCTCGCGAAGGGAGAAAAGAAAACCATCCCCCTCAGCATCGACATGGTGAGCCGGATCCACTCCGACGGCGGGAGCATCCTCAGGACCTCCCGGTTCAACCCGACGAAGAGCGAAGAACACCTTCGGAAGGTGGTGGACACCCTCATCGAGCTGGGAATCACCCACCTGGTGACCATCGGGGGAGACGACACGGCCTACGCCGCGTCCCGCATCGCGGGCTACGCGAAGAACAGCCTGGGGCTCACCATCAGCTTCGCCCACGTGCCCAAGACCATCGACAACGACCTTCCCCTCCCTGAGGGCATCCCCACCTTCGGCTTCGAGACCGCCCGCTCCCTTGGCGCCCAGCTCGTCTCGAACCTGATGGAGGACGCCAAGACCACCGGCCGGTGGTTCCTCGTGGTGGCCATGGGCAGGGTGGCGGGCCATCTCGCCCTCGGCATCGGCAAGAGCGCCGGAGCCACCATCACCATCATCCCGGAGGAATTTGCCTCGAACGAGAAAATTCCCATCTCCCTGGTGGTGGACATCATCACCGGCTCCATCATCAAGCGGCTCGCCTCTGGAAGGAACTACGGCGTGGCCGTGACGGCGGAGGGTCTCATCGAGAAGATACGGATCGAGGACCTCGAGGCAGCCGACTGCCTGGAATACGACGACCACGGGCACATCCGCTACGCGGAGATCAACTTCTCCGACGTGCTGAAAAAGGAGCTGCTGGCAAACCTCAATTCTCTCGGGATCAAGATGGCCGTCAACAACAAGGAGGTGGGCTACGAGGTCCGGTGCGCCCCGCCCAACGCCTTCGACATCGAGTACACCCGAAACCTCGGCTACGCGGCGTTCGACTTCCTCCGGAGCGGCGGGACCAACGCCCTCATCACCATACAGAACAACCGGATCGTCCCCATCTCCTTCGACGATATCATTGACCCGGTGACGAAAAAGACGCGCATCCGCACGGTGAACACGGAATCGATCCAGTACCGGATCGCCAGGGAGTACATGATCCGGCTGGAGAAGAGGGATTTCCAGGGAGGCATCGACTTCGAGAAGCTGGCCGTGGCCGCGAAGCTCTCTCCCGACGAATTCCGCAGGCGTTTCCAGTACGTGACCGAATACTGAGGAGGGTCAGCGGGACAGGGAGCTTTCCACCACCATTCCGAGGAACTCCCCGAAGGAGATTCCCGCCGCTTCTGCCGCCTTGGGCACCAGGCTGGTGGCGGTCATCCCCGGCACCGTGTTGAGCTCGAGCGCCACGGGCCTGCCGTCGTCATCGAGACGGAGGTCCACTCTGCCGTAGGCCCTGCATCCCAGGGCCTCGTATGCCCCGAGGGCGGCCTGCTCCACGGCCTTCCTGACGGAATCCTCCAGGAGCGCCGGAACATGATATTCGCTCTCCCCGGGGGTGTATTTCGAACTGTAGTCGTAAAATCCGCCCTTCGGCCGGATCTCGATGACCGGGAGACAGACGGGCATCCCGTGTCGTTCATGGACCGCCACGGTGATCTCCCGCCCGGGGATGTACTCCTCCACCAGCACCCTCCCGTCGTGGCGGAATGCCTCCTCCAGGGCTTCCCCGAGCCCGCCGGAACCGTCGAGGATGGAGACCCCCACGGTGCTTCCAGAACAGCAGGGCTTCACCACGAGCTTCCCCGACCGCTCCAGGAGTTCCTCCAGGCAGGCCCCGGAGAGAGACTCCTCATCAGCACCGCGGCGGGACACTTCGATTCCCTTCGGAACGGGAATCCCCTTCTCCCGGAAGAGGGCCTTGCCCGCCGTCTTGTCCATGGCGAGGGCACAGGAGGCGTGCCGGGAGCCGGAAAAGGGAATTCCCGCCATTTCGAGGGCCGCCTGCAGCGTCCCGTCCTCTCCCCATCCCCCGTGGAGGGCGATGAAGGCAAAACCGTCCTTTCTTTCGATGAAGGCCGATGCGTCTTTCCTGCTCCGGAGGTCCACCGGCTCCGCGTCCCATCCCCTTTCGAGGAGTGCGGAGGTCACCGCGGCGCCGCTCCGGAGCGAGACGTCCCTTTCGGCGCCTTCACCTCCATGGAGAACCCATATCTTCATTCCAGTCAGTCCTTTCAGCGGGGATGGTTCATTATACAGCCTCGAAGGGGCGAATTCCCTTTCCCACCCTCTTTCCCATCTGGTACAATTGACCGGAGCACTCGACAGAGAGCGGACTTCCCCCGGCAGGAGGGTGAAACAATGACAGTTCAGTGGAGCGACGACCTGGCCATCGGCATCGGCATCATCGACGACCAGCACAAAAAACTCGTGGAGCGCATCGCGTCCTTTTCCAGAGCCGTGGAAAGCGGCGACAGGAACAGGATGGAAGATACGGTCAACTACCTCATCGGCTACGCTATCCAGCATTTCGGCGCCGAAGAGCTCATCATGATCCGCAACTGCTACGACCAGTTCAAAGAGCACCGGGACGAGCACAGCTGGTTCATCAAGGAGGTTTTTGACATCCACGGCAAGCTCGCCTGCGGGGCCGGCGTGACCCGGGAGGATGCCGAGGCCCTGAGAGACATGCTGGTGAACTGGATCCTCGTCCACATCTCAGTCAAAGACAAGCGCATCGCCGAGACCCTCAACAGCTTCGGCGGACCCCTCAGGAAATAGGGCGCCTTCCATGAACTCCGAAAAAGTGAGCGGTTTTCACCTCGACGTCCTGAAAGAGGTGAGCGACATCGGCGCTGGAAACGCCGCCGAGTCCCTTTCCTCCCTTTTGGGAAGAACGGCGGACATGAGGATTTCCAGGGTGCTCTCCATGCCGTTCAACGGGATCGTGGACTACGCGGGCGGCGCGGAGCGGATGATTTTGTCGGTCTTTGCCCGCATCGAGGGAGGCATCTCTGGGAACATGCTCTTCGTCATGAGCACCTCCGACGCCCTGGCGCTCATCCGCCACATGACGGGAGCGTCCGGCGGCGAGGGTTTCACGGATATGGGACTTTCGGTGATCCACGAGGTGGGGAACATCATGATCGGTTCCTACATCACGGCCCTCTCGGACTTCCTCGGCTTCGAGCTCACCCCCTCGGTCCCGTCCCTGGCCATGGACATGGCGGGGGCCATCCTGGCCTTCAGCCTCTCCGAAATCGGCAGGAGCGGCGACACGGCCATCGTCGTCGACGGCTGTCTTTCCCTGGACGGGAATCCCCTCTCGGAGGAAGAATCGAGCCATCTCTTCCTTCTTCCCGACCCCGATTCTTTCGGACGGATCTACCAGGCCCTCGGAGTGGCACACCATGGCGGTCGTTAGGGTCGGCATCGCCGAATCAGGAGTGGTGCTGAACCCCGATTCCATCTCCACCCTCGGGCTGGGTTCCTGCGTGGGGGTGACCCTGTACGACGAAAAACGGCGCATCGGCGGCATGGTCCACGTGATGCTCCCTTCCACGGAGCTCGCCAGGGGGGCGGACTTCAACAGGGCAAAATTCGCCGATTCGGCCGTTCCGGACCTCCTGAAGCAGATGATCCGGTACGGTGCCGACGAGCGGCGCATCAAGGCCAAGCTCGCCGGCGGAGCCCAGATGTTCTCCCTGGGAGGCAACGCCGACTCCCTCCTCAAGATCGGCGCCAGGAACGTGGAGGCATGCAGGAACGTTCTCTCGGCCCTCCGGATCCCCATCCTGTCCGAGGACACGGGAGGCTCCTGGGGACGGACGGTGGAGCTGTTCTCCGATTCCGGGATGCTCGAGGTCCGGGCCATCGGCAGGGAGAAGAAGTTCATCTAGGCAGCCGTCAAGAGAACCATC
>JAPXRK010000178.1:0-4167 GCA_033813575.1 Synergistales bacterium | reverse complement strand
TTTCTGGCCTTCGGCTCCAACCCCTTGCTCGGGGTTCTCGTCGGAACGGCGGTCACCATGGTGGTCCAGGCCAGCTCCGCCACCATAGGGCTCACCATGGCCATGGCGGCCCAGGGACTCCTCTCCCTGGACGCGGCCATTCCGATCCTCCTCGGAGACAACATCGGGACCACCATCACGGCAGTCATCGCCTCCATCGGCTCCAACCGGTCGGCGAAGCAGGCGGCCACCGCCCACGTCCTTTTCAACGTCATCGGCGCCGTGATCTTTCTCTCCGTTTTCCCCCTCTTCAAGGAAGTCATCGCGTCCACTTCCGGGGACATCAGCAGACAGCTCGCCAATGCCCACACTGTTTTCAACGTGGCCAACACGATGCTCTTCCTTCCCTTCGTGTCCCTCTTCGTGTGGGCCATCCGCCATATCGTCCCCGACAAGGGGGGAGCGAAAGTGACAGGTCCCATGTACCTGGACATGAAGCTCATCTCCGCATCTCCGGCGGCGGCGGTGGACGCCGTGAAGAAGGAGATTCTTCACATGGGAACCCTGGCGTCGTCCATGCTCCGGGATGTGCGCCGCGCCTTCGAGGAGAACGATCCGAAGATGATCAACGAGGTGAACCAGACGGAGAAGGGCGTGAACGAAATCAACCGGGCCATCGCCGCCTATGCCTCGGAAATATGGCAGAGGGGCCTTTCCAGCGACCTGTCCACGGTTCTCGGCTCCTATGTGAACGGCGTCGGGGACATTGAGCGGATAGGAGACCATGCCACCAACCTCATCGAGCTCTACGAATACAAGGTGGACCATGGAGTCGAATTCTCTTCCCTCGCCAGGGAGGAGTTCAGGGATATGTTCGACAGCGTTGAGAAGGCGGTCCGCCTGAGCATGGAGTCTCTCGACGAGGAAAACGTGGAGAAGGCGAAGGAAGTGGACCGCCTCGAAGACGATGTGGACCGCAAGGAAAAGACGCTGAGAAAAAATCACATCGCCCGGCTCAACAGGGGCGAGTGCACTCCCCAGGGCGGCGTGATCTTCATCGACATCCTCAGCAACCTGGAGAGGGTCTGTGACCATGCCCACAACCTTTCCTTCATCGCCATCGATATTTCCAAGCTCCATCGCTGACGGAACGAAAGTTTGGAAACAGAAAACAGCCGCAAAGATGAGCCCGGTCCGATGAAAAAAGAAAACCCGCAATACCTCAGAATGACGCAGATGCCCGTGGGCAGGCTCGTCTTTTCCCTGGCTGTGCCGACGATCATCAGCATGCTGGTGACGGCGGTGTACAATATCGGCGATACCTTTTTCGTCTCGAAGCTCGGCACCAGCGCTTCTGGTGCCGTCGGCATCGTCTTTTCCCTGATGGCGATTATTCAGGCGGTGGGCTTCACCATCGGCATGGGCTCCGGGGCGCAGATCTCCCGGCTCCTGGGAGCACAGAAACCCGAAGAGGCCGAAAGGGTCGCGACAAGCGGCCTTCTTGCGGCGGCCTCCTTCGGAACCCTGCTCGCAGTCTTCGGCCTGCTGTTTCTTGACGGCCTGATGCGCCTCCTGGGCGCCACGGAGACCATACTTCCCTACGCCCGGGATTACGCGAGCTATATCCTGTACGCGGCGCCCGTCATGGCCTCGTCCTTCCTGTTGAACAACGTCCTCCGGGCCGAAGGGAAAGCCAGGTTCGCCATGGTGGGACTGACGACCGGAGGCCTTCTCAACTTGCTGCTCGACCCGCTTTTCATCTTCGGCTTCGGGATGGGCATCGCCGGGGCCGCCATCGCTACGGCGATCAGCCAGTGCGTCAGCTTCTGCATCCTCCTCTCCTGGTTTCTTCGGGGAAAGACCATCGTCCGCCTGGGCCCTTCGGGGATCTCCGGGAGTCCGGGAACCTACCTCCGGATTCTCAAGAACGGCCTCCCCTCTTTCATCAGGCAGGCCCTTGCCAGCATCGCCACCATAACACTCAACGTCAGCGCCGCCGTGTACGGCGACGCTGCCGTGGCCGCCATGTCCATCGTGGGCAGGCTCTTCATGTTTGTCTTTGCAGTGAACCTCGGCATCGGGCAGGGGTACATGCCTGTGGCAGGGTACAACTACGGTGCGGGCTGCTTCGACAGGGTCAGGAAAGCGTTCCTGTTCACCCTGAAAGTCGCGACCGTCCTGATGACGATTTCCGGGATCACGGGCTTCGCGGCAGCCCCGTTCCTGATCAGGCTCTTCATCAGGACCGACGCCGACGTGGTGCGGATCGGCGTCGGGGCCCTCCGGGCCATGTGCCTCGCCATGCCCCTGGTCCCCCTGGGCGTCGTCTGCAACATGACCTTTCAGTCCATCGGCAGGTCGTGGACGGCCACAGCACTCTCCCTGGCCCGGCAGGGGATCTTTTTCTTCCCCCTGATCCTTACCCTCCCCGGATTCATCGGGCTGAAAGGCGTCCAGATCACCCAGCCCCTGGCCGATGCCCTGACCTTCCTGAGCTGCCTCCCCCTCACCTATGCCTTTTTCAGGGGGCTTGAGCCCGAATCCGGCACCCGCTGACGGTTTTCCGCCGCTGTTTCAGGAGAGGGCGGGAAGTCCGGCCTTGACTTTTCTCCGTTCTCCGCTATGTTGAGAAAAACGTTTATCGGACGGAGGTTCGTCCGCTGTGGAAGAATGATGGAGGTGTGTGCAGTGACTGAGCGGGAAAAACGAGAAGTCCGCTGTATCGTGCTGAAACCTGAGGATTCCGCGGCGGTGCTCCCGGAGGGGGGAAAGGCTGGGGAATGCCTTTCAGGAACCGGAGTGGTGCTGGGCGAGGATATTCCGCCGGGGCACAAGGCCGCCCTTCGGAGCATTCTCCGGGGGGAACCGGTGATCAAGTACGGCCATCCCATGGGCCGGGCCACCAGGGACATCGTTCCGGGGGAAAAGGTCCACGTGCATAACGTGGAATCGGCTCTCCGGGCGGAATGGGACATGGCCTGGACACCTTCCGGGGCGGTCTTCCGGGAACCTTCAGGGCCTGTCCCGGTTTTTTCGGGGTACGCGAGGGAGCAGGGAGCTCCGGGCATACGGAACGAGCTCTGGATCATCCCCCTCGTGGGATGCGTCAATGAATACCTGAAATTCCTCGCCGGCGGGTATTCCCCGCCTCCATGGATCGAGGGGGTCCGTGTCCTCTCCCACCCCTACGGATGTTCCCAGCTCGGCGACGACCTTGACAGGACCGCCTCGGTCCTGGAGGGCCTCGCGAGAAACCCGTGCGCGGCGGGCGTGGTCCTGGTTGGACTTGGGTGCGAAAATCTCCGGAGGGTGTTCATGGAGACACGACTCTCAGATCTGCGGAAGGTTCGGTTTTTCTCGCTCCAGGAGGCGGACGACGATCGGCGGCAGCTCTACGGCTTCCTCGACGGACTGGCGGAGGCGGCGCCTCGGGGCCGGACGGAATTCCCCCTTTCGGACGTGACCGTAGGGGTGAAGTGCGGCGGCAGCGACGGCTTTTCCGGGCTGTCGGCCAACCCTCTTGCGGGAGAGGTTTCCGACATGCTCTGCGCTTGGGGCGGCAAGGTCCTGGCCACGGAGATACCGGAGATGTTCGGCGCAGAGGACGTGCTCGCCTCCAGGATCTCCGACGAAAGAGTCTTCAGGGCCTTCTCAGGCACCATCAAGTGGTTCCGGGACTACTATGACGCCCACAGCCAGCCCGTGTACGAAAATCCGTCTCCTGGAAACAGGGACGGAGGCATCACCACCCTGGAGGAGAAGTCCCTGGGGGCTGTGAACAAGTGCGGCTCTTCGCCCGTGACCGACGTGCTCGCCATGGGCGCCCAGGCAGTCCGCCGGGGCGTCTCGGTGGTCTTCGGCCCGGGGAACGACCTCATCTCCGCCACCGTCATGGCAGCGAGCGGCGCCCAGGTGATCCTCTTCACCACGGGACGGGGTACCCCCTATTCCACGGTGGTTCCCACCATAAAGATCTCATCAAACACGGCTCTGTACAACCGGAAGCGGGGATGGATCGACTTTGACGCCGGCCCTCTGCTCTCCGGGGCCGACAGGAAGGAGACCGCAGCACGGCTGATCTCCCTGCTTGCGGAGACCGCCTCTGGCCGCCTCACGCGAAACGAGGAGAACCGTACAGGAGAGATCGCCATCTTCAAGGACGGCGTCATCCTCTAGGACCGGGAAGAA
>JAPXRK010000177.1:0-4175 GCA_033813575.1 Synergistales bacterium | reverse complement strand
TCTTCATGCCCATGGTGATGCCCGCCCCCCCGTGGTGCTTCAGTACGGGAATGTTGATGAACACGTCGCACTCGAGCATCAGTTCGTGAACGGCGGTTTCCTTCAGGGCCCTTCCCCCGGGAAGGGGGACCTTCTGGAAATACCCCGAGGCATCCGCCGGGGCGGCCACTCCGCCCCCCCGCTTCACCGCATCCTCCACACCGCTGTTCCGGTAGCTGCTCCGCCACAGGTCGCAGGTGTGGTCGAAGGCGTACACTTTCGTGGCGCCGGCTTCGAGGCAGCGGCGGACGATCCGCTCCACCAGCTCCGGATTTGTGTTCCCTCCCCGCTCGGGAGGGACGTCCCAGGACATGTTGGGCTTGATCACCACCGTCTGGCCTTTTTTCACGAACCGCTCCATTCCGCCGAGGGCCGCCACCCCCCGGTCGAACATCTCTCCCGGCTCTCCTCCCCTCACCGCGGCAAGCCCCGGCAGCCCTTCCCGGGCGCCGAAGGCTCTCCGGACGCTCCCAGGAAGCAGCAGCGCCGCCCCTCCGAGGCCGAGAACCGCCGTCCTCTTCAGAAATTCTCTCCTGTCCATGAGGGAACCACCTCCGTTTCCCGGAAACAGCGTACCATAATTTCACTTTTCTCTACATCCGCCATCCTCCCTGAATACAGGAAAAGGGGCGGAGGAATCCTCCGCCCCTGGTGAACGTCTCGTTACCTGCCATCCGCAGGGCTCCCCTAGGGCGTCCTCGTCTCGGCCAGCATTTCCTCGAGCAGCCTGCGGACTTCCTCGGCCTCGGCGTCGTACTTTGCCATCATTTCCTTCCGCTTCTTCGCGGGAATCTTCGCGGCTGCGGGATCCTCCTGAAGATATTTTTTCTTCTTCTCCAGAATCCGCAAAAGCTCTTCCCTGTCCCGAAGAAGCTTCTGCCATTCCAGGTAGCTTTCCTGGTCTTCGTTTTCCTTGACAAAAGCCCTGCTCACAGTCATTTCCCCCCTCTCCGACGGAGAGCGGCGAAATAATACACAAGGCCACGGAGTTCTCCGGGGCCCTGTTCGCTCTCCATATTTCGACAGAAAAAACTGCGTAATTCGAACATATTATCCTCCATCTCCCCTTTTTTTGCAACCGCGCTTTCCCGATTCCATTCCGTGGTGGACGCAAGAAAAGGCACTCTATTTGACACTGCAGATTTTTTCGTTTATTATCCTTGAAGGAAAAACTTCTTATCTGTCAATTTTGCGGCGCATTTCCTTCACAAAAGGAGGCCCCATGCTGAAAGAACGGATTGCTCTCCGGCTCAAAGAAATGACTCCCGCACAGGCAGCGGTGGCACGATTTCTTCTGGACCACCGGAAAGAGGCAGCATTCCTCACGGCGTCCCAGCTCGGCGAGCGGGTCGGGGTGAGTGAAACCACTGTCATCCGCCTCTCCCACCTCCTCGGCTATTCGGGCTACCTGCAGCTCCGTTCCGAAATGACCAGCAGCCTGATCGACCATCTCTCCACCCTGGAACGGATCAAGGACTACGGCACCTCACCGGAAAACGACCTCTACGAACGGGCCCTCCGAAAGGACATGGAGACCCTGTCCGCCGCTCTCTCCTCAATTCCCTCCGCGGAACTCGACGCCCTCGGGCAGGCCATGGCCGAAGCCGGCGCTGTGTATCTCGCCGGATACAGAAGTTCCTCTTCCCTGGTCTGCTACCTCTCCTTCTATCTCTCGTGGATTCTTCCCAACGTCCGCACCATCAGCACCGAGATGCCCTTCGAAATGCTGTCCAACGCCCCTGCGGACAGCCTCGTGCTCGGCATCAGCTTTCCCCGGTACTCCCGGTGGACGGTGGAGGTGCTCGAAACGGCGGAAAAACTGGGGCTGACCACCGCCTGCGTCACCAGCGACCTCACCAGCCCGCTGGCGGCACAATCGAAATACGTGGTCACCGCGCCGTACAAGCCGGTCTCCTTCATTGATTCCTTCGCGGCTCCCATAAGCCTGCTCAACTGCCTCATCCTCTCCGTGGCCCGGAGCCTCGGCGCCGGTGTCGCGAAAAAACTGGAAACACTCGAACAGCACTGGAGACAGGAGGGAATCTACATTCCCGACAGGATGAAAGCCCTGCCGTAACGCCCTGTTCCGGCAGGAACTCTTTATGGGGCCCGGGCGCCGCAAAGGGGGTATGAAAAAAAGCCGCTTCACCGCTTTTGTGTTTCGGGAAACGCACACAGAAAGGAGCTGATTGTTCGGTGGATAGTGGACATCTGATACCGAGAAGCTTCAAGGCAAAACTGAAGACCGCCGTGCGCGGCGAGGGAGTGTACCTGTATGACGAGGAGGGCAACGCCTACTACGACGGGTGCTGCGGCGCGCTGCTCTCGAGCATAGGCCATGGCGTGAAGGAGATCGCGGACGCCATGTACCAGCAGCTTCTCACCATGGAGTTCGCCCACCCCTCGAGATGGAACAACAAAGTCTCAATTGAGGCGGCGGAGGAAGTGGCATCCATTACGCAGGAGGGACTTGACTACGTCTGGTTCGTGAGCGGAGGAAGCGAGGCCATCGAGTCGGCCATGAAGATCGCCCGGCAGTACTTCGTGGAACGGGACGGCAAAGGCTCGGGGAAGTTCGAGATGATCGCCAGGTGGAACTCCTACCACGGAAGCACAGTAGGGACCATGGGGCTTGCCGGAAGCATGGGACGGCGGCGGACCTTCGCCCCCCTCTTCAAGGAAAACCCGAAAATCTGCGCCCACTACTGCTACCGCTGCCCCCTGAACCTTAAGTATCCCGACTGCGGCGTGGCATGCGCACGGTCCCTCGAGGCCGAAATCCTCAGGATAGGCCCCGAATCAGTGGCGGCATTCTTTGCGGAACCCATAGTGGGATCCACCGTGGGAGCCCTTCACCCGCCGAAGGAATACTGGCCCATCGTCCGCGAGATCTGCAGCAAGTATGACGTGCTGCTCGTAGCGGACGAGATCATGACCGGCATGGGACGGACGGGGAAAGCTTTCTGCACAATGCACTGGAACGTCACCCCCGACATCATCTGTTCCGCGAAAGCCCTTTCAGGCGGATACGCCGCCGTGGGCGCCATGATCGTAAAGAACGAGATCGCCGAGACCATCCGGGACAGAAGCGGCGCCTTCCAGCACGGACACACCTACAATGGAAACCCTGTGACCGCGGCTGCTGTGACGGCCACCATCCGGTACATGAAGAAAAACAACGTGTTCGGGAATGCGGCGGAAAGAGGCAGGCAGTTCGACGAAAAAATCCCGGCCCTTCTTGAGATACCCATCGTGGGCGAGGTACGGGGCATGGGCCTGATGCGGGGCATCGAGATCGTAGCCGACAAGGCGACCAAGGCTCCCTTCCCGGCGTCGGTGAAGGCCGCCGCCTTTGTCACCGAAGAGTGCATGAAGAGAGGTCTCGTGATCTACCCGGGAACAGGCCAGATCGGCGGCGTGAGTGGAGACCAGTTCCTGTTCGCTCCTCCCCTGGTCTCCACGAAGGAAGAGCTTGACGAGATGACGGGCCGCCTCGCGGAAGCCCTCAAGGCTTCGGCGGAGGCGCTCAGGAGCAAGGGGTAGACAGCCCCTTCGATCATCAGAACAAAAGGAGGAATCGTTTCATGAAGAAGAGCATTCTCGCACTTGCGCTCATCGGAGTTCTGGCATTCGCCTCGACGGGATTCGCCGCCACATTCATCACCATCGGCAGCGGCGGCGTGGGCGGCACGTACTACCCCCTCGGCGGAGCCATGGCGGAAGTCCTCACCAATGCCGGAATTGACGTTAAGGCCACGTCCAGGGCCACATCGGCCTCCCGGGAGAACTGCCGCCTCGTGGCGGCAGGCAGGGCCCATATCGGCATGACCATGGGATCGGCCCTGTACCAGGCCATCACCGGTACCGAGGCTTTCGAGCCCGACGGAAAACTGCCCCTGCAGATCCTCATGAGCATGTACCCCGCGCCCCAGCACCTGGTCACCGTGAAAGGCAGCGGCATTGCAAAGCTCGAGGACATCAAGGGCAAAAAGGTCTCCGTGGGAGCCCCCGGAGGCGGCGACCAGATCCTCACCAACCTCATACTCAAGGCAGCGGGAATCGACCCCGATAAGGACTTCACCAAGCAGCAGCTCACCCAGCCGGAAGGCGTCATGGCGCTGAAGGATGGCAACGTG
>JAPXRK010000176.1:0-4191 GCA_033813575.1 Synergistales bacterium | reverse complement strand
TTCCCTTCTCCTTCTGCTTCGCGACCGCCTTCGGCCCTCCGCCTCCCTGCGCTTCCTCGTGCTTCTTCAGCAGCTCCTCGCACAGCTCGTCAATTGTACGGTGTGACATGTGATGTATTTGCCTCCTTTGTCCCCTCGTTGTATTCCGCCTGCGGGAACAGTTTCCTGAGTATTTCCGAGGCGACCAGATAGGGGTTTGTTTTTCGTGCCGCAAGGTCTTCCATGAGCTGCTCGCTCTTTTGTGACTGCCAGAGTTTGTCCGCCTTCCGTGTCAGGTTCTTCAGAAGGATATCCTCCACCTCGGAGGAAAGGCGCCTGAATTCGAAACGGGCTCCTTCAGGACTGTTTTTGATGAATTCATGGTGCCGGACAATGCTCTCGGCGAACTCTTCGACCCCGGTGCCGTTCTCCGCGACGGTAAGGTGGACGGGCGGCGTCCAGGGCTTGTCCCTGACAAGTTCGAGCATTAGCCTCACTTCGGCGGCTACTCTGTCCACGCCGGGCTTGTCGGCCTTGTTGATGGCAAAAACGTTGGCGATCTCCATAATGCCCGCCTTCATTATCTGTATATCGTCGCCCATGCCGGGAACCAGGACGACACACACCGTATCGGCGATTTTGATGATGTCCACTTCCGACTGGCCCACGCCGACGGTTTCGATGATGATGACATCCTTGCCGCAGGCGTCCAGGAGCAGGACGGCTTCCCTGGTACCCCTGCTCAGACCGCCGAGAGATCCCCTGGTCCCCATGCTCCGGATATAGACACCGTCATCTCCCGTGTGGCGCTGCATCCTGATGCGATCTGCAAGGATGGCTCCGCCGGAGAAGGGGCTCGATGGGTCAACAGCGATGATCCCCACACTCTTCCCCTTTTTGCGAAAAGATTCGATCAGCTTATCGGTCAGGGTGCTTTTCCCTGCGCCGGGACTACCGGTAATGCCGATAACCATGGCTTTTCCGGTAAGGGGGTAAATACGGCGCATTACTGCGTCGGCAACAGGATCTCCGTTTTCTATCAAACTGATGATTCTGGCTATGGCGCGCATATCGCCCGCCAGGGCCTTATTGATGAGAATATCCACAGCGGCTACTATTCTTTGGCCCTTTTGTCCGCTACAGCCTTTTCAAGCCAATCAACACAAACGGACGTGGGGGTTCCCGGTCCGAAGACCGCACCGGCGCCCGCCTCGAGAAGTCCCGGGATGTCCTTGTCCGGAATAACTCCGCCACCGAAGACGATGACGTCTCCTGCATCCTTTTCCCTGAGCAGGCCGATGATCTTCGTGAAATAAAATGTGTGGGCGCCGGAAAGGATGCTTATTCCGACAGCATCGGCGTCCTCCTGAAGGACTGTTTCCACGATCTGTTCCGGGGTCTGACGCAGTCCCGTATAGACCACTTCCATGCCGGCGTCCCTCAGAGCCCTCGCCACGACTTTCGCTCCCCTGTCGTGACCGTCGAGTCCCGGCTTTGCAACAACCACCCTGATTTTTCTCTCGTCCACGGAATATCCCTCCAGTGTGTTTTAAAACTATCGAAACGGACGTACCGTTACAGAACGATATTCTCGGTATACTCGCCGAATACGTTCCGGAGTACGCCGCATATTTCTCCCTCGGTGGCATAGGAACGGACGGCATTGATGATGAGGGGCATAAGGTTCCGGGAATCGTCGGCCGCCGTGGCACGAATGTCATCGAGAGCGTTCTTCACGGCAAGGTTGTCCCTGGTTTCCTTCAGTTTGCGGAGCTTGGCGATCTGCCGTTCACCCACGGAAGCATCCACGGTGAGGAGGTTCATCTCCCTGTTGTCTTCCCTGACCTGGAATTTATTGACACCGACTACGATAGATTCTTTCGCCTCCACCGATCTCTGGTAATCGTAGGCGGCATCCTGGATGTGCTTCTGAACGTATCCTTTTTCGATGGCGGTAAGCATGCCGCCCATGTCATCAATCTGGCCGATGTACTCGAAGGCCTTCTTTTCGATCTCGTTCGTCAGGCTTTCTACCACGTAGGATCCCGCGAGGGGATCGACCGTGCTGGTCACGCCCGACTCGTAGGCGATGATCTGCTGGGTCTTGAGGGCGATGCCGACGCTCTTCTCGCTCGGAAGAGCCAGCGCCTCGTCCATGCTGTTCGTATGGAGAGACTGGGTTCCTCCCAGGACGGCGGCAAGGGCCTGGATGGTCACGCGGACAATATTGTTTTCCGGCTGCTGGGCTGTGAGGGTGCTCCCGCCGGTCTGGGTGTGGAACCGGAGCATCTGGGCTTTCGGATTGGTAACGCCGAAGCGGTCCTTCATGATCCGGGCCCACATGCGCCGGGCGGCCCGGAACTTAGCCACTTCTTCAAGAAAATCGTTGTGGGCGTTGAAGAAAAAGGACAGACGCTCGCCGAAAACGTTGGGATCAAGGCCTTTCCTGCTGGCCGCTTCAACGTAGGCGATACCGTCGGCGAGGGTGAAGGCCACTTCCTGGGCAGCGGTGCTCCCAGCTTCGCGGATGTGGTATCCGGAAATGGAAATGGTGTTCCACTTCGGAACATTTTCGCTGCAGAACTCGAAAATATCGGTGATAAGCCTCATAGAGGGCTTCGGGGGGAAGATGTAGGTTCCCCGGGCGATGTATTCCTTGAGGATGTCGTTCTGGATGGTTCCCGAAAGGACGTCCATGGGAAAGCCCTGCTTCTCGCCAACGCAGATGTACATGGCGAGGAGGACGCTCGCGGGAGCGTTGATCGTCATGGAGGTGGAGACCTTGTCCAGGGGGATCTGGTTGAAAAGAATTTCCATGTCCTGGAGGCTGTCAATAGCCACACCCACTTTTCCGCACTCACCCTGGGCCATGGGGTCGTCGGAATCGTAGCCTATCTGGGTGGGAAGGTCAAATGCCACGGAAAGGCCGGTCGTTCCCTGGGAGAGCAGGTAGCGGTACCTCTCGTTGGACTCTTCGGCGGAGGCGAATCCCGCATACTGCCGCATGGTCCAGAACCGGCCCCGGTACATGGTGGGCTGGACGCCTCTCGTAAAGGGGTACTCTCCTGGAAACCCGATATCCCTCATATAGTCCGTCGATTCGACGTCGTCAGGGCCGTAGAGTCTTCCAAGGGGAAGACCTCCACCCGTGGAAAAGCTTTCCTTTCTCTCTTTATGCTTTTGAAGCGATTTTGCAACACCTGCCTCGAACTTCGCTCTGGCGTCTTTGTACTCCGTATTCATGCGTGCATCCCCTCCTTGAAAATTTGTTCAGTCAATAGCTGATAATTTACAGAAGATCAGGCCATAGGGGCATCCAGTCCCTGGAGGATGCCGAACCTACGTCCATGTAGACGGAAAGAACGGACCGGCTTGGAAAACCTGACGACGTTTCATCGGAAGGCAGGGGAATCCTGACTTCTCCGCGGTGAGAGAAGGAATATCCCGGCAGATCTCCTCCCAGGGTGTAGAGGGGCCCCCCGCCTGTAATTCCCGAGGCCCGCAGGAGGGACATCGGTGGAATGGTGTCGCAGAAGGAGAAAAGACGGATTCCATTGTGAACGCAAAATCCCGCCAATTCCCGAAGCTCCCCCAGGGAGAAAGGAATGGAGGCGGTCACCACGACATCGGCGAGCTTTTTCCTTTTTTCTGACCACAGTTCTCCGAGAATGTGAAGCACTTCTTTTCCCGATGCAGTCTCGTGAAACTGTCCACCGGACTTTCTGCCGGGAGGAAGAAAGAACACCGGAGGCTCAGAACCCTGAGGAGCCAGGAACCTGAAGTTCGCCGTCAGCATCCGCTCATTCCAGACCGATGTAACAACCGGCCTGTTCCTCGACATATAAGTTCGGTACGGTCCTGAAACCGATGCCTCAAGCAGGAAGCTCTCCCTGCCTTCCTCCCTGCGGACTGAGGGAGTATCCAGGGAGAGAAAGGCGGGAGAGGACTCCTCGGGGAACAGATACATCTCCCAGAGCGAAACCCCCCCGACATCGAGGCAATACATCCTGTCCCCGAGTGAAAAAAGACTCCAGGCTCCGGGGGCTTCCCGAACCACGGTTTCAGACCTGACAGCCTCCATGGTTTCGAAGGAAATGGTCGTTTTGGTCACCTCTCCCTTTTCATGGACAACAAAAAGGTCGCCGAAAGTCGACCAGGCCAGGTCCCGGGGGGATTCAGCCCCGAAGGAGAACACCGTGCGCCCTTCCCGAA
>JAPXRK010000175.1:0-4264 GCA_033813575.1 Synergistales bacterium | reverse complement strand
CGACAGCGTAATGCTGGCAGTGGACTGACCGCCGGAAGGATTTTTACGGGGCATTAAAGGCAAAAATGAGGCGGAAAGATCTCCGCCTCATTTTTTGTTCAGCCGGGACTGCAGTGCCAGGCAGGGCTATTTCGCCAGGGTCTCGATGATCTGGCCGAGATACCCCGCGAGGATGACGGAGCCGATGGTGACCGTGGTGAATCCGCCCACGAGCATCTTGGGCAGGAGGTGGCTCATGCAGTACTCCTTCTCTTTCGGGTCCGCGCAGCCCGCCGTGGTGACCTCGTCAGTGATGATGAAGGTCGCCGGGAAGCCGAAGAGGCAGGTGACAGCTATGGCAGTCGCCAGGGCCCAGGAGTATCCGAGGAGCTTCGATGTGAAGTAGGTGGAAATGACGATTCCGACGAGAGCAACGCCGAAGCAGACCACAAGCGGGTAGACCAGGGAGCGGACCAGTTCCGGAGTGGCCTGGGGAAGGCTGACCCAGATGAAGATAAGGCAGAAGAACATGGCGTATCCCATGGCGTTGGCCTTGTCCAGGACCTTGTGCTCCAGGAAGCCGGTCTCGTAGAACACGATGCCCATGATGAGGGCCATGACGAACTTGTGGAGCTGGAGATAGGGAAGTCCGGCGCCGAGAACCATGGCGTTGTAGTGCTGGGCCGCGAGAAGGGCCACCCATCCGACGATGGCCGTCTTGGCAAGAAGGACGAAGGGGGTCTGCATGGCCTTGGGGAACGCCGGGAACAGCCGGATGCTCGGAACCTCGGGGTCGCTCTTGGTAGCGTTCCCCGCCGTGGCTTCCTCCGCCTCGCCGCTGCGGAACTTCACGAGAAGGCGCTTCGTTTCCGACTTCAGGCACAGGGAGGCTATGGGGAGACCGACGAAATTCTGGAGCACCAGGAGAAGGGTGGCGAAGACGGCGAGGTGCTCGAAGCCGACTTTCTTCGCGGCCTCCGACACGATGATGGTGGCCACGATGCCGCCGGAAATGGGTCCGGCAGCGGTAAGGGCCATCTCACGGCCGAGGATGGGGCCTGCGATGAAGAAAAGGCCGACCGAAAGGGCAATCAGGCCGACGAATGCGATAATGACCGTTTTCCACTCCTGCTTGATGTCCTTCAGCTTCATGAGCGTGCCCATGTGGACAAGAATGACAGGAAGGCTGACTGCGGCGTAGGCCATGGTTCCGGTGGTCTGGAAGATGGTCTTGGGGAAGCCGTACCAGAATCCGAAAAGGAAGACGAAGCCCGTGACAAAGATCATGGAGAAGACTGCCTTTGTCTTGTAGGACACGATATCGCCGATGGCGTAGCAGATCATGACGAGCATCAGCATGCCCGTGGCAACGTCGGCGGTATTGGTCAGACCAAAATGTTCGAAGAAATTCATTCTATCCCTCCTGTTCCTCAAAAGAAAAGTCGTCTCGAAAAAAACACTCCGCTTCTCCGGCGGTTTCCGGAGCCTTTCCGTTCACTCCCGTTTTCTTACTGTTCCCGGACCACCTCCAGCTCCATCCCGGCCTTCAGCGAATTGCTGACCGGGCAGACGCTCTCCACAGCATGGAAAAACTCCATGAGCCGGTCCTCGGGCGAGGAGGACCTGAGCCGGGCTGACATCCGGATCGTCCGGAAACCGTCGGCGGCGGAATACTCCCCCTCCATTTCTAGCCTGAGGTCCCGGATATCAAGGCCTTCCTTCGGGGCCCGCGCCAGCGCCACCATGGTGATGCACCCGCCCAGAGCCGCCAGGACGACCTCCATGGGTTTCAAGGTATTCTCCCGTCCGCCGTTCTGCTTCGACTGGTCCAGGTCGAGGCTGTGTCCCCGGGCCCCGGCCACCACGGCGAGGTCCTCGGGCCTCACGCTTGTGGAAACGGTCATCACTCCCATACGGCGTCTCTCCTCCTCTTCCGGCAGGCCTCGAAAATGCAGGTACAACGATGAGCAATTCTAACACAGTTCACCGTTTTGTGGGAATCTTCAGATTCAGCATGAGGAAAAACAGGAGGGAAAGGGCTGGAAACAGGTACGGGCGGCCCGGCGGCTCACCAGGTGCGGTCCGGATGGGTTTCCCGGAGGACCAGCCGCTTTGTCGGGGCCATAGGTACGCCCCGCGGGGGGGCGAGGCGAAGTCCAATTACGGAAGGCAGGATGTCGAGACCGGGGAGGGACCGGAGTTTGTTCCCGGCCTCCCGCTCCAGGTTGTCCGGAAGGGACTGGATTTCCTCCCGCAGGGAGGGAACTTCCAGGAGAAAAACGGGGGACCGGCCGTTCATCCTGACCTCGTACCCGCCGAGCCAGGGGAGGGAAAACAGGGCTTCATCCAGGTCCGCCAGGGAAACCCATCCGCCGGGAAGGGCAAGACCGTTCGCATACCTCCCCCTGACGGCTATCCTGCGGAGGAAGGAGCCGCAGGAGCAGCCTCCGGTAAGAAACCGCCCCCGGTCTCCGGTACGGTACCGGAGGAGGGGAGTCCCCTCCGCCTGGAGGGACGTGCAGACTATTTCCCCTTCTTCCCCGGCGGGGAGGGGCTCCCCCGTCCCGGGGCAGACGATCTCGAAGAAGAAGCGGTCCTCCATGACGTGCATTCCCGGTCCCTCTCCGCACGAGAGGGCCCCGCCGTACCCCGTCTCCGTGAGGCCGTAATGACGGAAGACGGTGCATTCCCAGGCCTTCTCCACCGCAGACGCGAGGCTGTCGGAGGCAAAATCGGAACAGAGCAGGACCGCCGACAGGCCCTTTCCAAGGGACGACCGGGGGTGCCTCGCCAGCCTGAGCGCCTGGGAAGGAAGGGCCACAAGACAGTCCGGCCCCAACCGGGAAATGGTGTCGAGGGTGTCCTCCGCATCGGGGCAGGAGCACAGCACTCCCTCCATGTCCGGTGCCAGCCCCCGGACGAGAAGATCCCCCACGCTTCCCGGACGCTCTCCGGGAAGAAGGATGAGCACCCTGCTCCCCCGGGACACCAGGGCCGTCATGCCTTCCGCGAAGATGCTCCGGGTTTCGGCAAGGTCCCGTTCCGTGAAGAACACCCGCTTCGGCGTTCCCGTGGTGCCGGAGCTCCGGGCCGTCACTATGCGGGCGACCTCGTCCTGGGGTACCGCCAGGAAGGCATGGGGATCCGCGGCCAGGTCATCCGGGATCGTGAAGGGCAATGCGCCATATTCGCCAAGAGACCGGGGAAATCCTTCAGGGAAGGGGGCGAGACGGCTCCGGTAGAAGGGGCTGTTCCGACGGGCACGGGCCACAGCAGACCGGACCGCGGAGAGGCGGTATTCGTCCAGGCTTCCGGGGTCGGTTCTTCCGCCCGTTTTTCCGGCGGTGCGGATATCGAAAGGAAAGGGAGGGGTCACGGACGGTTTCCTCCCGGGGATACCCCGCCCGGATTCATTCGGGCAGGGGCTTCCCTTCGAGAGTATCGATCCCGTTTTCTTCAAGGATCTCCAGGGCCTTCACCCAGACCGACCGGACGAGCAGGGGGCACCGGGTCTTTCCGAAGGCTTCCAGGATGTCCGCGCACCGGGAGCTTCCTCCGGGAAGGCCCGCCTCCGCCCGGAACCACTCCGCCAGATCCTTGAGCATGGAACGGAACAGGGGATGCTCCCCTTCGCCCGGCTGCCCCTTTCCGGCGTAGAAACCGAGAAGGCAGGCCCCTCCGAGGAGGGCCCCGCAGGTCTCGCTCCCTTCGGCTACACCCTTTGAAATGCCGCCCAGGGCGCGGAGGAGGTCCGGGTTCTTCCTTCCCGTCCTCTCAAGGACCAGGAGGAGCAGGATCTGGCTGCAATGGTACCCCTCCGCCGAAAGGGAGGCCAGCCGCATCTGAAAATCATCCATTTCGAAGGCTTCCATCACTTGTCCTCCAGTATTTTCTCCACCTCGAGCATCTTGCCCGTGGCAAGCTCCTCGGGAACAAAAGCCATGCCGCAGGAAGGACACACAGGGAGATCGACGGAAAAGACGCTCCCGAGGTAGGTGATGTCCGTCTTCCTCAGCTCCAGGGGACATCCGCAGGAGGCGCACCGGTACTCTCCGTACTTTTCAAAGGATTTGGTCAGCTCCTTCACGGCGTCCCCTCCTCCGTTCCCTTCACTTCCATGCGGTGGCTCCAGCCGTTGAGCACCTCGAAGGCTCCGTCCTCCCGGGGCCGGTAGACCACCCAGTAGGTTACGGCCGCGGGCTTCAGGCAGGTGATGAACGCACCGTCAGGCCCGGCGATCTTCCGGCCCGACGCCTCCCCGTGCCGTATGGCCTGCCGCACCGTG
>JAPXRK010000174.1:0-4279 GCA_033813575.1 Synergistales bacterium | reverse complement strand
TGTCGCCCACTGCGGGGGCATTTTCGTCGGGCCGGGTCCTCAGGACGGCCACGGAGCCGGGCGCATAGTTTCGGAGGCTCATTCCCACCAGTTCGCTGAAGATCCATCCCTTCGTCCCGTCGTGGAGGACCACCGAAAGCCACTTGTCCCTGTACCCGGTGACCTTCACCATGATGAGGGCGGGGTCGTCGGGCTGATGGGGCAGGATGGCGGTCACTTTGCCGTTGGGAGTCTCCCGGACGTTGGTTCCCTTGGGGTCGGGATCGATGATGTAGGCACCGAAATCGCATGCCCCCTGGGAAGGCCGGTACAGGCTCCGGTCCCCGGCAAAGGGTTCCTTTCCTCCTGTGGGCTCCTTTGTGCCCTCACCGGAGCCGGATTCCTGCAGGCCTCCGGTTTTCAGATCGTCGTAGAGCCCCTCGAGCTTTTTCAGCCGGGCGGTGTTCTTCAGCATCCGGGCATGAAGGGGGAAGGCCTTGTCGCCGGTTTTGCCGTAGAACCAGGCCATGAGGGCAACCTCCTTGTTCCTGAAGTCCTCCCACGACTTCAGGGCCTCGGCGGCGATGACCTCGCCGTTGGAGCCGAAGGCCCGGCCCAGTTTTGTATGGTCGTTCTTGACTTTTATGGCAGCAGCCAGCTGTTCCTCGGTCTGTCCCTTCGGATAGCTCCCGGGAAAAGACGGTTTTCCCGCCCTGAACTCTTCCGTATAGGCGATCAGCTCCAGGCTCCTCTCCCTGACCACGTCCATCTCGGCGATGGCGTTGGCCACAAGCCACATGGTTCCCCCGTCGAGATTGTTGTAAATTGAGAGGTACACCCCGCCCAGAAGCTTGTATTCGCTGTCCCTCCAGGGGATCCAGGCTCTCTGGGCAGTCCGGAGAAGGGCCTGCCCTTCCTTCGGCAGAAGTTTCATGAGTTCGTTGTAAGCCCGGTTGAGTTCACCGTCCCATTTCTTCTTCCCCATGTTCGCGCACTGAATGGTCCCCTGGGTGCTTGGATCGTCGTTCATGCACTTCTCGATCTCCCCGTCCAGCGGATGGGCCGCTCCCCAGGCCGCCCCGCCGAAACAGAGCAGCAGGAGGACCACGGCGGCAGTCAGTCTCATTGTCATACCCCCCTGTCAGTCGTAGACGACCCTGCGATAGTGGAGGCCCGTCACCCTGTACCCTTTCCCCGCCGGTTTCCTGTCGATTTCTAACTGGATTTCATCCCGTTCATGGATGAAAAACCACCCGTATTCTTCACGCTCGGACGGTTCGCCGAGCTTCGAGGCGGCCTCGTCGGCGTCCATGCCCATGAGGATGTCGCCGAACCCCATGAAGCCCCCCGGAATTTCAACGGACTGAAGCGCCCCGTTCCAGTAGGTCGCGTTGTGGCCGTGGAACGAAAAGCTCACGATATGGATGGTGGCGTTGAAGTCGGGAATCTTCTCCGTCTTTTCCTCCCGCTTCATGGGTTCGCCGTACATTTTCACCGCCAGGGCAGGGGAAAGGCCGTAATCCTCCCGGATTTTCATGGCATAGCGCCGGACCGGGCTGTCCGTCTCCTCGACGGAAAGGAACTTGCCGTAGATCCATCCCTCGCCGAACTGATGAGAGATTACCCGGTACCACGGGAAAGCCTCTCCCGTTTCTTCTTTCCCGGTCACCACAAGTTCCCCTGTTTCATAGTCGTGGCCGAACCGCCCCACAACCTTCTCCGAGGTGGATGGGCCGCTCCGGAGGTTGACCTTCGATCCGGTGACGAATCCCGCCTTCGGCCATTCGAAGCTTTCCACCGCCGGGCCGGCGAAAAGGGGCAAAGCCGTGAGAACAAGCAAAATTACAGCGGCGAGCCAGGCCGTTCGTTTCATGATACCGTCCTCCTCTCCGCCGGGAGCATCCCGGCGACTTCCGGATTATCCCTTTCCGCGGACAGGCTACCATCCCCTGCCGCCTCCGCCTCCGCCCCCGCCGCCCGATGAGCCGCTTCCGCCGCTGCCTGACGACCGAGTCCCCGAGGAAACGGCCCCGGAGAAGCCCGACGCGAACGCCGCAAGCCCCGCCGCGGTTGTAAAGGTATTCAGGTCGCCCCGGTACCATGAGGGCGTGTAATTGGCCGCGGCGAGCACGTTCTGGAAGCGGTTCGCCCATGTCTCCGCCGCGTCGAGAGCAAAAGCGTAGGGAAGGAGCGTCTCGAAGAGCCGGGGCGTTTCCTCAGGAGGGGCCATCATTTCGAGTCGGTGCTTCTCCGCCGCCGTGATGAACATCCGAAGCCCTTCTATGCTTTCGTTGAGCCTCGCCCCCTCTTCGGTCCGGACCCTCAGGAGGGACTTGAACACCAGCAGCACCCCCACACACAGGAAGGGTCCCGGAAGGGACAGGAGATCCACGTCCAGGCCGCTCGACGATCCCGCGAAACAGGCCACTGCCACGACAAACAGGAAGATGGCGGGGAAAAAGATCCGGATAAAAAACTTCGCGATGAAGCTTCCCTTGCCCGAAGGAAGAGGGAGGGCGAGGGGGAGAAGGAGGAAGGGACCGGAGATAAAGGCAAGAATGGGTTCGAACCGGGATTCTCCCGAGAGAATCATGAGGATCAGCATGAGTGCCGCGTACAGTTCGAAAAGGGCCACGCCTGCGAACCATTTCCCGAGATTGGTCTTCAGAAGCGGCCTGCCCCGCTCGCGGAAAACGAGGCCGAGGCGGCGGAAAGCATCCAGGATGACCGGCCTGTCGGCGCTCGAAAGGTGAATTTCCGTGCGGGTGGAACCGAAGAGATCATCGGCGATCCTCCGTTCGTCGTCGGTCAGCGGCGCTTCTGCGAGCTTCTCCCGGTTCAGCTTCAGCCGGTAGGACGTCCCCGCAAGTTTTGAAAGGAGCTTCAGGGCCGTCCCTGCCCCGGAGGGCAGCGTCCCAGCCCGCTTCGCCGCTTCCCCGGCGAGAGAGGTCTCCTCTATCGCCAGGACACCCTTGACGGCCATGCCGAGGATCATGGCGGCGAAGGCCTTGTCGTCCGCCGTCATGGTGCGGACATACCGGGCAAACCCAGCCTCCACCCCTGCGGGAGGGGAGAAAAGAGGGATGACCGGCCTGGGTGCGGGGTCCTTTCCCCATCGGATCCAGAAAAGGAGCATGACCGCCAGGAGAAGGACCGGCATGGCAAGATGGACCGCCCTGTAGGGGGAGCGGCTCCACCGTTCCAGTATCGGCGCAGGTTCGGAAGGCTGGGCGATGATCCCCTTGGGCCAGGAATAGACGACGGTGAACCCCTCACCCGGTGCAAAGGGGACAGCGGCTTCCACCGTGCCGTCGGGGAGCGCCCGGGCATCCTGTCCCTTCTCCCCGGTTCTTCCGGTGTAGAACTCCACGGCGGAAAACCCCTCGCCGAAGTCCCTTCCCGGCAGTTTCGCCCGAAAGGACGCCTTTTCAATGACAAAGGGCCAGTCGTTCCCCGTGGCGTTCCAGTAGAGCTCGTCGTGATCCTCGAAAAAACCGAGCTGCCCCGCGGTCCTGTACGCAATGGTGAAGACGTGCTCGCCGAAGGACAGCGGAACGTCGGGATCGCCGAGGCGGAACTCCAGCCGCTCTCCCGCACGGCTGACCTGGGCCTGGGTCGGTTTCCCGTCGAGGAACGCCGAGACGAGGTCCAGGGGAGCCCGCCGCACCCTGCCTTCGCTGTCGGTGAAATCGGTCGGAATGGAACGGATGATTCCCCTCCTGATATCCTTCCCCTCCGCCATCACGGTGATGCGCTCCGTGACGGTCAGCGAAGCGTCCGTTCCGATCTCCGCGTCCACGTCGAAGCGCACAATGCGCTCCTGGGCCGAAAGGGGGGGCACCCCCCACAGGATCATCCAGGCAAAACATACGGAAAGCAGCAGTGATCCAGTCTTTTTCACAGCCGTCTCACCCCCTGGGGCTCGATTTCGGAAAAAGGCTCCGGAGGCCGAAACCTCCGGAGCCTTCATTCAGTCTTTTATTTTCACGGCTTTTTCTCTTCTTCTTTTCCTTCTTCGCCTTCCCCTTCTTTGCCTTGCTCCGCCAGGGAGCTCCATTTGGCGGCCATGGCGGTAATGGCGTCGATGTCCGCCTGCTTCGCCTCTTCCGTCAGGATGGTGAAGTCCGCCCGCTCCATGTCGGAGGCGAGAATATCCAGCGAACGGAACTCCAGGGCCCCTTTCAGGCCTTCGAGGATGTAGGGGATCCCCTCGACCAGGTCCGATTCCTCGGAGATGAAGGCAGCCCACGGGCCTTCCGGGTCGAGAAGGGAGAGAATAGTGTCCCGGACCACTTTCGCG
>JAPXRK010000173.1:3816-4282 GCA_033813575.1 Synergistales bacterium | reverse complement strand
CACGAATGGCGACAATTACTTCGATCCGTGAACAGGTTGCGTTGTACAAGGGATTGAAAGTCCGGTACCGGACGGCCAAGGGTCGCCGCAAAGTTGAAGAACGCCAGGGAGTCATCCTGGAAACCTATCCGAACCTCTTTACTCTTTACGTCGAATCTCAGGATAGCAAGGTATCCTTCAGCTATGCGGAGCTTCTGACCCGGGAGGTCGAACTGGAGCTTCTTTCCGGAAGCAGGAACTGATCCCTTCCGAACGTCAAAAAAAGACGCCCCGACACCTGTGTGTGCCGGGGCATCTTTTTTGCTTTCACAGGAGGAGTACACTATGTCCTTTTTTGTCCAATCGGACGCAAAAATCAATATCTCGTTGCGGGTCACCGGCAAACGGCCTGACGGATACCACGAACTCAGATCGGTTTTTTTGCGACTTTCAGCGGTAGAATCATTGACAATTACCACCCAATATG
>JAPXRK010000173.1:1896-3806 GCA_033813575.1 Synergistales bacterium | reverse complement strand
CCGGAACAACCTGTCCGTTCACGGAGAGGCGGTTCCGGGAAAGAACATACTTGAGGAAGTGCTGGCCCGTGCCGGGCGGACTATGAACGTTCCGCCCCTTCACATCAGCCTTGCGAAGAATATCCCGCCGGGAAGCGGACTGGGCGGAGGGAGCGGAAACGCTGCGGCCCTGCTGTCCTGGCTGCACCGCATAAGCGGGAAAAGTGATCCGGGGCCCGGGGAATTCGGCTCCGACGTCCCCTTCCTTTTCAGCGATGCCGAATGGGCTTCGGTGGGCGGAAGAGGAGAAATCGTAACGCCGGTTGACTCTCCCCCGGAAACTCCTGCTGTCCTTGTCGCGGTGCCGACCTGGGAGATGTCCACGCAAAGGGCTTTTTCCCTGCTCGACGAAGCTTGTGGAGGACGGTTTCCTCTGAACGCGGACGAGGCGGAGAGGGAAAGGGAGGATCTTCTTGACGCGTTGCGGGCACAACGGCCCGTCGGTCTGCTGCCTAACGACTTTCTGCCGGTGCTTCTACATTTCCACCCCCGCTATTCGGATCTTTTCAGCGCTTTCGGCGACTTCGGGGCGACAGGTTGGGGCATCACGGGGAGCGGGAGCGGATGTTTCGGGCTCTTCTACGAAAAAAGCGGCCTCGGCGGGTTTTTACGAGATATGACGAGATACGACTGGATACGGAAAATTTTCTGCCTGGAGTGATGACGAAATGAAAGGACAACGAACAGAAAGGCTTATCCGCACCGCGGCCAGGTTTTTAACCTGTCCATCGAAGCAGCTTTCACTTACTTCCCTCGCCGAGGACTTCCTTGTTTCGAAGACGGTCATTAGCGACGATGTGGCGATCATCGACGAAGCCCTTTCCCGGGAAGGGATGGGAGGCATCAGCGTCGACAGGGGAAGAACGGGTGGCGCATCTTTCGTTCCGAGAATGGCGGCGGCGGTAAAGGATTCCCTCCTGAAGGAAATAATGGACATCCTCAACTGCGAAGACCGATTTCTTCCGGGGGGGCTGGTCTATTACAGCGATATCCTCTTCAATCCCCACTACGCCCTGCGCCTCGGATATGCCATGGCGTCCCTCTTCAGCGAGACGAGGCCGGACGTGGTCATGACATCGGAAGTCAAGGGAATTCCCCTCGCCATTTTTACCGCCCATGCCATGGGCATTCCCCTGGCGGTCTGCCGTTTCCGGAACAGGGCGAGCGACGGATCGGCTGTTACCGTCCATTACCCCACGAAGAACGGCGATGTGAAAGCCATGTACATGGGGACCAAGCAGCTCGGGAAAGGGAAGAGGGTTCTCATCGTGGACGATTTCATGCGCGGGGGAAGCACGGCGGCCGGAATGCTCCTGGTGGCCAAGGAATTCGGAGCCGAAGTTACCGGAACAGGAATCTTCATGGTTTCCTCAGACCCGGAGGTGAAGGCGGTTTCCTCCTATAAGGCCTTGCTTCGGCTCGACGGCGTTGAAAAAAGGCAGCCCAAGGTGGCCCTGTGGGAGTGAATCCTGAGGATCAGGCGAGGCAGGTTTGACGATAGCACCCGACTGATATACAATCCCTCTGACGGAAGGAGGTGACCACATCTTTCATGCGTGTATCTATTAATCAGGAAGAATGTATCGGCTGTGGTGTATGCGCTCAGGTGTGCCCCGAGGTCTTTTCCATGGACGAAGATGCCGGGGTTTCCAAGGTGATTCGCCCGGAAGGCGGCGAGTGCGCTCAGGAAGCAGCCGAGAGCTGCCCTGTGGGCTGCATAGTTATAGAGGAGTAAATCGGCGGATTTTTTAGAAATAAGGGATGCTCCTTGCATTTCTTCAGAGCTGGGGCGTATAATGGGCAACGCTTCTTTCCGGGCCTATAGCTCAAGTGGTTAGAGCCACCGGCTCATAACCGGAAGGTTCCTGGTT